>CALMDN010000061.1 GCA_937864935.1 uncultured Bacteroidales bacterium | reverse complement strand
CGACCTTGGGGATACCCTCACAGATTATGCCTGGGGGCATAGAGGACGGGACCTTGCCTACAGCGCCGACCTTTATTATTTTCCTGAATACCAAACAATTATGGCATTGACGGTTAACTATGGAACCGATGGAAACAGCAGCCTGAAACCGGTTTACAACGAACTGCGTGACCAGATTGCCCGCATTGTGATGAAATAGCTTCCGTGATTTCTGTTTGAACTCAGATCTTTATTGTTGAGGAGTTGCGGTTGATGATTGCACGCCGTTTGGCAATCATATCGGTAAGTTCAACCACCATATAGGCATTCACTTTTTCAGCCATGGGCAGGATAAACTGTTCGGTCTGATCGAGGTATCTTGAAATTTTCTCATCGGAATCTGTATCCCGGTGAAGGTCGGTAAGGTTGCTGATTCTGTCGGCACCTTTCAGGATGAGGGCATTGGTTGAGCCTGGTTCGAGCACCCTTTGCAGGGATTCCGGCTTTGATTCGCCTTCACGCTTTGTAACTTCCAGCACCAGATCAACCACACGGTATCCTTCTTCATCGGTTTGCCTGATCTCATCAATCATGGTACCCGGAAGGTCTTCAAGCAGGTCGTGGATGAGTGAGGCCTTCAGAAGCACACTGTCGTAGAAATATTTGTAATCAAACAGAATCCCCAGTGTGGAAAAGGCATGCCGGAACTGGTTTCCTCCAACCCGGCGGCTGACACCAATCAGAGCTGTAGCTTTCAGAATATAGGGAGCCAGTACCAGATTCCGCAAATAGTCAATTTCATTCATAACCGGGCGATTTAACGCCCAAAAATACCACATATTTGCTATATCCCAAACCAAAAAAAACTGCCCCCTTTCGGGGGCAGCCTGCATTAACCAACATTAAAAACCTGACTAATTGAGCAAAATCAGACTGTAGGTTCCGGCATGCTGCGCCGGGATACAGGCCAATGCTTTCGAATAATTCAGTATGTTCCTGATCACCGAGTCATCCGGTGATGCATTGACCGGACTTATCCTGATGTTTTTAAGGCTGTATCCGAACTCTGATTTTAAAGGAACATTGCTGATGTTTTTGCGTGTAAAGCTTTTGGGCATAGGCTCTTTGTTAATTTGTAATTTGTTTGGATTACTGCATACTAACGCAGCGGAAGGGGGCCTTATTATACCCGGATGAAAAAAAATTTGTGGAATAAACCGACATTAGTCCTGCTAACTTTTGGAAAGCGCGATGATACTTCCTTCTGTAAATTCTCCTGTATTTGCAAAGCAGTTCCTTTCCGCTCAATGAATTATTCAGAAGAATGGTTAACGGAGCAAGTTTCGAAAAAACTGAATTGGCAGAAAACGGGAAAGCAAGGAATCCTGTCACTTTTCAATTAGCTTTACCTGAGAATTGACGAATTTCCGGATGAAAGCGACAAAAAAGCCGGTAAACAAAACGTCCACCGGCTTCAACATGAAAACAGGAAATATCAGGCTGATAAGGAAATTTCGTTCTGTTCAATCAGCTTTCTGAGATTGATCAGTGCGTACCGCATTCTGCCCAGGGCAGTATTGATGCTCACATTTGTCTGTTCAGCAATCTCTTTGAAGCTCATATCAGCGTAGTGCCTCATTATCAACACTTCACGCTGCTCAGCAGGAAGGTATTCAATCATCGACCGCACATCCTGATGAATCTGCTCGATGATGAGCCGTTCTTCAGCCGATTCATCATAAACCCTGAGGTTATCGATGATATTCGGTTCATCGCTCCTGAAATCAACCACAGGAATTCTGCGGGCCCGGCGGAAGTGGTCAATCACCAGGTTGTGCGCGATACGCATTACCCACTGTATGAATTTACCCTCTTCTTTATAGGTTCCGGATCTAAGTGTATGGATAACCTTGATAAAGGTATCCTGAAAGATATCATCAGCATGTTGTTTATCCTTAACGACCATAAGGATATAAGAATAAACTTTGCTTTTGTGACGGTGAATCAACTGTTCAAGGCTGATTTCATTACCGGCTAAATACCTGTTTATTAGCTCCTGATCGCTAACCGACGGGGAATGCATGGTGCCTCCTTTTGTTAGTAATTGTAGCGTAGATATCTAACCTATAATGTGCCTCCTGTTGTTTTGGTGATACAATGAATGATGAACAGTCTGAAAGAAATTACCCGGTCAGAAACAATTACCGGGTGAACAAATATACTGCAATTATAATTACAAAAGCAAGCGAGGCGATAAAAAAATTAATTTTACACCCGCGAAATGCTCTGTTTAATATGAATAAAGACTCATTTGTAACTGCTGATCCAGAAAAATCTATCCTGATTAAAGGAGCTAAAGTTCACAACCTCAAAAATATATCGCTTGCCATCCCGCGCAACCGCTTTGTTGTCATCACCGGATTGTCGGGCAGTGGAAAATCTTCGCTGGCTTTTGACACCCTCTATGCCGAGGGACAACGCCGGTATGTTGAAAGTCTGAGTGCCTACGCCCGGCAGTTTCTTGGCCGGATGAGCAAACCGGAAGTCGAATACATCAAAGGCATTTCACCTGCCATTGCCATAGAGCAGAAAGTCAATACCCGGAATCCGCGTTCTACCGTAGGAACCTCCACCGAGATCTACGAATACATTAAATTGCTGTTTGCCCGCACCGGCAAGACTTTTTCACCCATATCAGGAAATATGGTGAAAAGAGATACGGTGACCGACGTTTGTGATTTTCTGGTTTCTCTCCCCGAAGATACACGGGTAACCATTCTCAGCAAACTGTTACTGAAACACGACAGGTCATTGTCTGCCCAGCTTTCAATCCTGAACCAGCAGGGATTCAGCAGGGCCATGAAAGATGGCACGATCTTCCGGATTGAAGACCTTCTGAAAGAAAACGAAAGCAGTTCAGCGGATTATCACCTTGTTATTGACAGGGTTGCCATCCGGAAAGAAGATGAAGACCTCCTGACCAGACTGGGAGATTCGGTTCAGACAGCTTACTATGAAGGAGATGGTGAGTGTATCTGCCTGGTTGAGTCAGCTGAAGGCACAGCAACCCATGTTTTTTCGAACCGGTTCGAAGCCGACGGAATGTCGTTTGAAGAACCTTCGGTCAACCTGTTCACCTTCAACAATCCCTATGGCGCCTGTAAAACCTGCGAAGGCTTCGGCAGCATCATCGGCATTGATGAGGACCTGGTGATTCCCAACAAAAGTCTCTCGGTTTACGAAGATGCCGTTGCCTGCTGGAAAGGGGAAAAACTCAGCGAATGGAAAGATGAACTGGTTAACAATGCCTACAGGTTTGGTTTTCCGGTGCATAAACCCTGGTATGAACTCACCCCTGAGCAGAAAAAGCTGGTATGGGACGGCAACAGCTACTTCGGCGGGATCAGGGCATTCTTTAAATTTGTGGAAGAGCAGACATACAAAATTCAGTACCGTGTGATTCTTTCGCGTTACCGCGGAAAAACTGTCTGCCCCGATTGCAGCGGAACCCGCCTGAGAACCGATGCCAATTACGTAAAAGTCGGTGGCATTTCTATCAGTGAACTGGTTCTCAAGCCTGTGGATGAGGTGCTGGAATTCTTCGGTAACCTGAAACTCAGCGAGCACGATGCCGCTGTTGCCGGCAGACTGATTGTTGAAATCACCAACAGGCTCAGGTTTCTGTGCGATGTTGGCCTGGGCTACCTCAACCTGAACAGGCTGTCGTCAACACTTTCGGGAGGGGAATCACAGCGTATCAACCTGGCAACATCGCTTGGCAGCAGCCTGGTAGGCTCAATGTATATTCTTGATGAACCCAGCATCGGGCTGCACCCGCGCGACACCCAGCGGCTGATCAAGGTTCTCAGG
>CALMDN010000060.1 GCA_937864935.1 uncultured Bacteroidales bacterium | reverse complement strand
GACCCTTGCAGGTCAACGGTTTTCAAGACCGCCGCAATCGACCACTCTGCCATCTTTCCGGGGGCAAAATTACAATAATTTTTAATCCATCAAAAAAAAGTTTCATTGCAGAAATGGCTGCCATGTAACTGCACAGTTGAAATCAACCTGAAAAATAACTACCTTTGTATTTATCTGTTAAACCCGGGAGAGACAAAGGTTTCAACATACCACCACCTGTATTCAAAACCTGTTAAAGCCTTGTGCCATGAAAAAACTTACATTGCTTTTAATCAGCCTGCTGGCAGCTACTGTCACCGGCCTGGCTACGCCCCGCGGACTTGGAGCTTACCTGTCACACGCAACGTTTAATATTCCCGGTCAGGGACCATACCTTGAAACCTACCTGGAAATCCTGGGCAATACCATACGATACAAAGCCATAGACGGTGGTAAGTTTCAGGGATCTGTGCAGGTAACCATGATCATTAAACAGGACTCTGTTATCCGCGATTTCCGGAAATATGAGCTCCTCAGCCCTGTAGTTTCTGATACGACTGCTGTGGGCATCAACTTCATCGATCAGCAGCGGTTTATGCTTCCCGATGGCAATTACACCATCGACCTTTCCATCGCCGACATCAATTCCCCGCGAAAACCCCATTTTGTTACCTATCCGGTGAGTATCAGCTTCCCGGCCGACCGACTGTCAGTTTCCGGAATACAGATGATCAACACCTACTCAAAAACTGTAACCGAAAATGCTCTCAGTAAAAGCGGGTACGACTTCGTTCCCTTTGTCGACAACTTCTACCCTTCCGACAAAAACAAGCTGACCTTCTACGCAGAAATCTACAACCCGCTGCATCAGGACGGCAGTGAAGAGAAATACCTGGTTTCGGCTTTCATTGAATCGTTCGAGACAAAGAAAATCCTTTCAGACTATGTCAGGGTGAAGAAGGAACCATCAAGGCCGGTCAATGTGATGATGAATGAATTTGACATTTCACAGCTGCCGTCAGGGAATTACAACCTGGTGGTGAATGTGCGCAACAAATCAAACGAAGTGATTGCACAGAACATCACCTTCTTCCAGCGTTCGAATCCTGGTGTAGGAGGCCCGGCCATCGATCTGGCTTCGGTGAGTGTGGCAAATACCTTTGCCGACCGTATCAGCAACGCTGATACATTGCGCGAATACCTCCGCTCAATGCAGCCCATAGCCACTGAACTGGAATCCATCTTTATCAGATCACAGCTCAATACGGTCAGTGTGGAGATACTGAAACAGTTTTTCCTGAATTTCTGGCGAACCCGCGACGAGGCAAATCCGGAAGCCGCCTGGGAAGCCTATAAGTTTGAAGTAAAAAAGGTAAACGTTGCTTACAAAACCCAGCTGAGAAAAGGATACGAAACCGACATGGGCAGGGTGTATCTGCGGTACGGCCCTCCCAACAGCATCGTCGACCGTCCGTATGAGACTACAGGTTACAACCTTAATGCACCGGTAAACGGGAAGCCTGAACGAGGTTCTGTCCCATACCAGATATGGCATTACTACTCAATCAACAACAACCGCGAGCGAAACCGGAAGTTTGTGTTCATCAGTTCCAGTCTAAAGACCATTGATTACGTGCTGGTTCATTCCGATGCCATGGGTGAGATTCAAAACTTCAACTGGCAACGAATGCTGAGCCGTGATCTTGACATTGAAGATTACAACGCCGATACAATGAAGAAAGACCGCAGGACTTCATCGTACGATTACAACGATGGTTTCTGAAAATCAAAACAATGCGGTTACCTGTTCAGGAAGACTGTCAATTCAGACCGAAGGCCTTTGTTAGCTGTTGACATTTGTCGTATGTTTGTATCCGCATAAATGCAACCGGATCAACATACACCACAAAGTTGCCTGAACCCTTGACAAAAACTGCCGTCGTTATACTCAACTGGAACGGAAAGAAGTTTCTGGAGAAATTCCTTCCTTCGGTACTTGAACACAGTCAGCATCAGGCCTCTGTGGTAGTTGCAGACAATGCCTCGACCGACGACTCGGTTGAGTTTCTCTC
Source organism: uncultured Bacteroidales bacterium (assembly GCA_937864935.1). Taxonomy (GTDB): domain Bacteria; phylum Bacteroidota; class Bacteroidia; order Bacteroidales; family Lentimicrobiaceae; genus Lentimicrobium. Next base: position 574 of record CALMDN010000060.1, on the reverse strand, counting down.
ATCTTCTTTTCCGGAAGTCATCACCATTCAGAATCAGCAGAACGGAGGTTTTGCAAAGGGCTACAACGATGCACTGAAACATGTGGATGCCACCTATTACATCCTTCTGAATTCTGACATTGAAGTAACTGCCAACTGGATTCAGCCGGTGATTGACCTTATGGACAGCAACCCGCAGATAGCAGCCTGCCAGCCCAAGATAAGGTCGTATCATCAGCCAGAGAAGTTTGAATATGCCGGCGCATCAGGCGGATTCATTGATGGGTATGGCTATCCCTTCTGCCGTGGCCGGATTTTTCAGCACCTGGAAGAAGACCACGATCAGTACAACGAACCGGCGGAAGTCTTCTGGGCAACCGGAGCCTGCATGTTTGTAAGAGCCGATGTATTCAGAAAGTTCGGAGGTTTTGATGAGGATTTCTTTGCACACATGGAAGAGATCGATTTCTGCTGGCGGGTGAAACACGCCGGGTACAAGATCATGGTTTGTCCCCAATCCACGGTATTTCATGTCGGTGGCGGAACCCTGCCAAAGCAGTCGTCTTACAAGACCTACCTGAATAAGATCAACAAC
>CALMDN010000059.1 GCA_937864935.1 uncultured Bacteroidales bacterium | reverse complement strand
GAAACTGTCAACAGTCTGATTTCCTTTTACATTCATCAGTTTCTGAAGCCGTTCTTTCGCTTCTTTTTCTGTCTGTAAAAATTCAGGCAAATCGGGGGAGAATTTCGGAACCCTGATCTGATCGGACAGGTAATTCTGAATGGTGTAGGGCAGTACAAAGTACCCATCGGCCAATCCCTGCATGAGTGCCGAGGCGCCCAGCCGGTTGGCTCCATGGTCGCTGAAATTGGCTTCGCCGATGGCAAAAAGGCCGGGAACAGTGGTCATCAGTTCATAATCAACCCAAAGGCCACCCATGGTATAATGTACCGCCGGATAGATCATCATCGGGGTTTTATACGGGTTTTCATCCACGATTTTTTCATACATCTGGAAAAGGTTGCCATAGCGTGCTTCAATGGTACTTTTCCCGAGGCGGTTGATGGCGTCGCTGAAGTCGAGGTACACGGCGAGTCCGGTTTCACCAACTCCGAAGCCTGCATCACAGCGCTCCTTGGCGGCACGGGAGGCTACATCGCCCGGACCCAGGTTCCCAAAAGCGGGATAACGGCGTTCGAGGTAATAGTCGCGGTCGTCTTCGGCGATCTGGGTAGGCAGCAGCTTTCCATGTCTGATCTTTTCAGCATCTTCCTTCTTTTTCGGAACCCAGATGCGTCCGTCGTTGCGGAGACTTTCACTCATAAGGGTGAGTTTCGACTGAAAGTCGCCATGTACCGGAATACAGGTAGGGTGGATCTGGGTGAAGCAGGGATTTCCGAAGAAAGCACCCCGTTTGTGGGCTTTCCATACGGCGGTTGCATTGGACCCCATGGCATTGGTTGAGAGGAAAAAGACATTGCCGTAACCTCCGGTTGCCAGCACCACTGCATGGGCTGCATGGCGTTCGATGGAACCGGTAACCAGGTTGCGCACCACGATACCACGTGCACGGCCTTCAACCAGCACCACATCAAGCATTTCGTGACGGGTAAACATCTCCACATTGCCTTTTTTGATCTGGCGGCTAAGGGCACTGTATGCTCCCAGCAGCAACTGCTGGCCGGTCTGCCCGCGGGCATAAAAGGTACGAGATACCTGAGCCCCGCCAAAAGACCGGTTGTCAAGCAGTCCTCCGTATTCTCTGGCGAAAGGTACGCCCTGTGCCACACACTGATCAATGATGTTGTTACTCACCTCGGCCAGACGGTATACATTGGCTTCACGGGCACGGTAATCGCCGCCTTTGATTGTATCATAAAACAACCGGTAGACGCTGTCACCATCGTTCTGGTAATTCTTGGCGGCGTTGATGCCCCCCTGGGCGGCAATGCTGTGGGCTCTTCGGGGGCTGTCCTGGTAACAGTAATTCTTTACCTTAAAACCCAGCTCCGCCAGACTGGCAGCTGCAGAAGCTCCGGCCAGTCCGGTGCCGACCACAATGATCTCGAGTCGCCGCTTGTTGGCGGGGTTTACCAGATTGGTGTGTGCTTTATATTCGGTCCATTTATCAGCCAGCGGGCCTTTGGGTATCCTGGAGTTTAATTCAGCCATCTTGATTAATCTTTGAATTTCAGAAATTTATTGTGCGATGAAAATTACAACGGGGATCAGAATGAAACCACCGGCAATCAGAATTGCCAATGCCCTGCTGATGCCGAAAGCCACAGGAGTGTATTTGCTGTGGTTAAGCCCCAGCGATTGCAATGCTGAGTGAAAAGCATGGTCAAGGTGAAACCCGAGAAAAAGAAGCCAGACAACATACATGACAACAACGGGCAGTTCCCTGAATTTTTCGATGACCAGGATTCCCATGTCTTCGTATAGTTCTCCGTTTATCATCACTTCAGGCATTTCACCAAACTTGGCTTTAAAGAAGAAGTTAATGAGGTGAATTACCAGAAATGCCAGGATTACGCCTCCGGTATGAATCATAAACTTGGAGAAAAACGAAGTATGCGAATACCCCTCAACTTTATAGCGTGTCGGCCTGGCCATCCAGTTCTGAATCTGAAGAATCAACCCTACCAGAATGTGAAGGATAAAACCTCCGAACAAAACAATCTGAAACACCTGAATAACCGGATTGGTTGCCATAAAATGCGCCGCCAGATTGAACAATTCGCGCGTATCGTCGAACAGCAGCAATAAATTAATACTCAGGTGAACGATCAGGAAGGTGATGAGGAACAACCCCGCCAGCGCCATGACCACCTTTTTGGTAACGGATGAGTACTTGAATGCCATAAGAATTGAAGGTTATTGTGAAAAAATACTTGAAATTAACACGGCGGCAAAGGATTAATACTATTTTTACTCCCGGCTTTCATATCGACAAAATTGCTTTTGTCAGATAACAAAATTAGCCATTAACTCTACAATTGCAACCCAAATCCTTAAATAGAATCAATCTAAATAATTGCTTATGCGATACCAGCCTGTTTCTTCCGGCCTTTTTATCCGCAACCGCCATAAACTTGAGAAAAAGTTAAAGCCCAATGCGCTGGCAGTTGTATTGTCGAACGATGAAATGACCCGAAACGGGGATCAGTGTTTCCCGTTCAGGCAGAGCAGCGATATGTTCTACCTGACCGGCCTTGATCAGGAAA
>CALMDN010000058.1 GCA_937864935.1 uncultured Bacteroidales bacterium | reverse complement strand
ACCCATGTAACTCATAGTCATTCTGAGCGTTAGCGAAGAATCTCATAATTTAACCGGACAACTATAATTTAGATTAGGGAAAGGGGCTTATTGGTAACCTGTTGTTAACGAAACAGATAAATTTATAAGGATTCTAAATAGTGATATAAATCATTGAAAACTAGTGTATACATCACTTATTTAGACATTAATTCAAATAAGAAATGCATCTAAAGCACACAATATCAAGGCTATACATCATAATGAACTTATATTCAAAATCGTTCAAACGCAGTCAAAACTGCTTATTTTTGCGCCTTGTCTGCAACAATATAGATAGTTGCGTGCAATAAATATTTCGGCGTTCATTCTAGCACTTCCTTTATGGCAACATCAAGAAGGCAATTCATTAAGATATCTGCGGTTGGGGCCGGGAGTCTTGCCCTGGCAGGCACCGCTTTTGACCTGGCAAAGGGGTCTTCATTGCTCAATAAAATCTCATCTTCCGGGAAAGAGGAACCAACACGTACACCGACCTATTGCGAAATCTGTTTCTGGCAGTGTGCAGGCTGGGTTTATAAGGATGAAGACGGAAACATCCAGAAAATCGTTGGTAATGATGACGACCAGCACTGCAACGGACGTTTCTGTCCGAGGGGTACCGGAGGTGTAGGGCAGTACAACGATGAAGACCGTCTTAAAACACCCCTGATCAGAACCCGTGAGGGGGACAAGGAAGCGTTCAGGGAAGCCAGCTGGGACGAAGCCCTGGATTATATCGCCGGAAAGATGCGATCCATAGCACAGAAGCATGGCCCTGAGTGCGTGGCTTTGTTCACCCATGGTTCAGGTGGAGCGCATTTCGGACAAATGATGAAGGCTTTTGGTTCGGCGTCCATCGCGGCTCCTTCGTTTGCACAGTGCCGTGGCCCCCGCGAAGTTGGTTTTCTTACCACTTTCGGTGACATCATTTATTCACCGGAGCGTATTGATATCCGCGACACCCGGTGTATGGTGCTGATTGGCTCCCACCTTGGAGAGAATATGCACAACGGTCAGGTTCAGGAAATGTCCGATGCCATTGACAAAGGGGCAACCATTATTACGGTAGATCCGAGGTTCTCGACAGCAGCCGGGAAATCCAAATACTGGCTTCCGATAAAACCTGCCACCGATCTGGCACTGTTGCTTTCATGGATACATGTGATCATTGAAAATGAATGGTACGATAAGGATTATGTTGAGCGGTACACCGTTGGTTTTGAACAGCTGAAGGAGCATGTAAAGACATTTACTCCTGAATGGGCATATGGTATTACCACCATCGACCCGAATGTAATTCGTGAAACAGCCCGGGAGATGCATAATGCCGCACCATCAGTGATTGTGAATCCCGGTCGTCATGTGACCTGGTATGGCGACGATACCCAGCGACTGAGGGCGGTGGCAATTTTAACAGCATTGCTGGGTTCCTGGGGACGCCGGGGAGGCTATTACAAACCTGAGAAACTTCATTTACCCAACTATCCGGTTCCACCATTCCCCGAACCCAAAAGAAGTCCGATTCAGGCTTACGAAGGCAAGTATACCTTAGCCAATGAAGTGGTTGCCAATGGATTGTGTGACGCGACCATACCAACCGTTGACCGATCGTGTAATTACAAAGCCTGGATTGTGAACGGGACCAATCTGTTGGCCGCATTTCCGAATCAGGCAAATACCCTGAAAGCCATTGAAGCGCTTGAACTGTTGGTTGTGGTAGATACTATGCCTGTAGAGATTACCGGTTATGCGGATGTGGTGTTGCCTGAATGCACCTACCTTGAACGGTATGATATGCTGCGCAATTCAAACCATCGTCAGCCAAACCTTGCACTGCGGATGCCGGCTGCAGAACCAAAGTACAATACAAAACCAGCCTCCTGGATTGCACAGGAACTGGCCGGAAAACTGGGTTTATCGGCCTGGTTTCCCTGGAAGAACATTGAAGAAATGCTCGACTGGCAGCTGAAGGAAATGGGGTCTTCACTGGAGGAGATGAAGCGCATAGGGGTGAAGAACTTTCCTCGTGAAGCCGATGATCTGTATTTTGCTCCCGGTGAGGAAGTGGTATTCAATACAACATCCGGGAAAATTGAGCTGTATTCATCGGATATGGAATCGGCCGGATTTGAACCCTTACCGATCTATACTGCCCATGAAGAGCCACCCGAAGGGTATTACAGACTGAATTACGGAAGAGCGCCGATGCACACATTCAGCCGCACTGCCAACAATCCCAACCTTACCGACCTGATGGACGAAAATGTACTGTGGGTGAACCCGAAAGTCGCCAAACTTTGGGGGCTGGAAACAGGTCAGTATGTTAAACTGAAAAACCAGGATGAAAAGGTTTCGACCTTTGCCATCAAAGTGCGGGTTACAGAGCGTATCCGCTGGGATTCAGTGTATATGGTTCACGGATTCGGTCACAACAACAAAAAACTGAGCCGGGCCCACGGCCGGGGTATCAACGATACAGAGATGATTACCCGGGTGCACATTGATCCGGTAATGGGTGGTACCGGTATGCGGGGCAACTTCGTTACGTTTATTACTGATTTTGTAAAAGAAGGAAAGGAGGCTGAAGCATGAGATACGCGATGGCCGTTGATACCAAAAAGTGTGTCGGCTGCAGCGACTGCGTGGTTGCCTGTCAGACCGAAAACAATGTTCCGATCGGATTTTGCCGCGACTGGATCGTTGAAGTAACCGACGGTACCTATCCGCAACTGGAAGTGGAGATCAGGTCGGAACGATGCAACCACTGTGAGAACTCTCCCTGTGTCAGGTGTTGCCCCACCGGAGCGAGCCATTATGCCGAAGGCGGTGTTGTGCTGGTGACACCCCACAAATGCATCGGCTGCGGCGCCTGTATTGCCTCCTGCCCGTATGATGCCCGGTACCCGCACCCTGACGGACATGTAGATAAATGCACTTTCTGCCTTCACAACAGGGTAGAAAAAGGACTTGATCCGGCCTGTGTTTCGGTTTGTCCGACCAAGTGCATGTACTTCGGCGACCTCGACGATCCCAACAGCCCGGTTTCCAAAGTGCTGAAGACCCGTAAGTATAAAACACTGATTCCGGAAGCCGGAACAAATCCACAGTTGTATTTTCTGATTTAAGCTAACTCCGGAGATGAGAGAAGAAATTATTGTCAGCGGACGTATGAATCACCTGATTGATCCGCAATTGCATATCTGGCACTGGCACATCCCCCTGTATCTGTTTCTGGGCGGTCTGGCTGCCGGAATCCTGTTTTTCGCTTCACTCTATACCATCCTTGGTAAAGAAAAGGAATATCCGACTGCCGTCAGGCTGGCACCTTTCCTGACACCGGTGCTGCTTACTGTAGGTCTGCTTGCCCTCTTGCTCGACCTCAACCACAAATTGTATTTCTGGCAGTTGTACACCACCATCAGACTTGAATCACCCATGTCGTGGGGTGCCTGGACCCTTATGGTTGTTACTCCGCTCTCCATCGTCTGGTGTGCCCTTAACATAAAGGTACTGTTTCCCCAATGGGACTGGAAATATCAGTGGATATGGGATCTTGATGCATTTTTCCGGAAAAACCTGAAAGTGATTTCCTGGGTATTGCTGATTTCATCCCTGATTCTTGGCGTTTATACAGGCATTCTTTTCTCGGCATTCAATGCCCGTCCGCTCTGGAACACCTCTATCCTCGGGCCTTTGTTCCTCACCTCGGGTTTGTCGACCGGAGCAGCCGCGATCATCCTGATGAGTAAGAATGCACACGAGCGCCACAATTTTGCGAGGATCGACCTGATGCTGATCGGCATTGAGTTATTTCTGATAATTCACATGTTTATGGGATTTCTGGCCAGCACCCAGGTGCACATCGATGCAGCGTCGCTGTTCCTGGGAGGGCCTTATACCACCCCATTCTGGCTTTTTGTGGTAACCCTCGGGCTGGCAATCCCTGCCTTGCTTGAAGTACTTGAAATCAAGGGTTATAAAATGCCGGTCTTTATTGCTCCGGCGCTGGTAATTTTCGGAGGACTGATGTTCAGGTTCATCATTGCCTATGCCGGACAGGTAAGCCGCTGGCTTTATTAACAATTTTATGACATCACATTAACAATCAAGAATATGTCGGAAAACAGAAAGTCAAATTACATGAACCCTTATCTGGCCGGGGTTTTGCTCGGGCTGGTGGTAATTGCTGCCAATTTTATTTCTGGCCGCAGTGTGGGTGCTAGTGGTGCCATCAAAAGTACCATCATAGCCGGAGTGGAAACCATTGCTCCGGCACATGCTGAATCTGCCACTTTTTACAAGGAATACACCGATGGACACAAAGGGAATCCGCTGAACAACTGGCTTGTTTACCAGATGCTGGGTGTACTGGTTGGCGGATTTCTCTCCGGAATTCTTTCGAAAAGACTTACCTGGAAGGTGGAGCATAACCCTAAGATCACTTCGCGTACAAGGCTGCTGTTCGCGCTTGGCGGTGGTATACTGTTTGGGATCGGCTCACAGTTCGGGCGCGGCTGTACCAGTGGCTCAGCCCTGAGCGGCATGGCTGTTCTTTCGCTCGGAGGGTTCATTTCTATGATGGCCATCTTCGGAACAGCTTTTGCCCTGGCCTATTTCTTCAGGAAACTCTGGATTTAATCAACTGATCTAAAAACATTTAAGCAACAATATTATGGGACCATTGGTTGTAAATGAAATAATATCTGAGAACACCAACCTGCTGCTGGCATTTTTTGTTGGCATCGCCTTCGGATTTGTGCTCGAACAGGGAGGGTTTTCTTCAAGCAGGAAACTTGCCGGGGTTTTTTATGGTTACGATACCGTTGTACTCAAGGTGTTCTTTACCGGAGCCGTAACAGCCATGCTGGGACTGCTTTTCCTGAGCCTTTTCGGCTGGATTGATCTGAACCTTGTTTATGTGAACGAAACATTCCTGCAGTCGGCCATCATAGGCGGCGTTGTAATGGGAGCCGGTTTCATCATGGGTGGCTATTGTCCGGGAACCAGCTTCTGCGGCGCAGCCATCGGTAAAATCGATGCCATGATTTTTATTGTCGGCCTGTTCATCGGGGTATTTATTTTTGCCGAAGGCTATCCCTTGTGGGAAGGCATTTATAAGGCCGGATTTATGGGTTCACCCAGAATTTCCGAATTTTTCGGTGTTTCTGAAGGTATTCTCGCCCTGCTTGTGATTGTAGCCGCTGTACTGATGTTCTGGGGCGGAGAATGGGCAGAGAAGAAATTTCCCAGAGAAGAATACTAGGATCAAGTAAAAAGTAAAAAGTGAAAGTCAAAAGTTTACCTGACGTAGCGAAGAGGAGACGGTACTGCCTGAATTGCCGGCCTGATGTTACTGACTTGTAATGCTATGAATCGGTCGGGCAATCAGGAATCCGGTTAAGTAACGGAGCTAACTTTCAGACTTTGGAGGTTTTTTCCACCTGACAAAAACACAGTTATTTTTAAACGTTCATATTAAAAGTTAATCACAATGAAAAACATAAGCCTCACTCCCAGAATGTTGATTACAGCAATACTGCTTTCGCTGGGTTTGATTATTGCTGCTGTTCCCAAAAACACAACCAAGCCATACAAACTCACTGCCCCGCAGATTCTGGATGAGCTGAAGAGCGGCACCCAGTACCTCGAACCCGAGCAGGTAGCGCAGATGCTGGTTGAGAAAGACCCCTACCTGCAGCTGATTGACATCAGGCCACAGAATGAATTTGAAAAATTCAGCCTGCAGGGAGCCATCAACATTCCGCTCGACAACCTGCTTTCTGAAGATTACACTGAGATATTCGATCAGGATGTTAAACTCAATGTATTCTACGGAAACGGGACAACGCAGGCCAATGAGGGCTGGATGTTGCTCAGGCAGCTTGGTTACAGCAATATTTATGTGTTGCGTGGAGGGCTTAACTATTGGGCCGAAGCCATTCTGAACCCGACAGCACCTCCAAGCACCAGTCCCAACGATGACCTGGCGAAGTATGACTTCCGGCGTGGTGCCAGTCAGGCCCTCGGTGGTGGTGAAATGGCTGCCAGCCAGCAATCCTCCAAGTCGCCTGCCGCGAAAGTTCCGGGACCCAAACCCGCCGGCAAAAAGAAGAAAGTAGCCGGAGGTTGCTCCTGATTTCTGACTGCCTCCTGAATAAACGAAAACCCCGGCTTTTCACAATCCGGGGTTTTCTGTGGCCACGACCTAAATCTTTGCTTCTAATCAGGTTACAATGAATAGTATAGCACAAAAACGTTAAAAGCATGAAATTTATACGCAAGAGGTCGAATTATTGCTTTGCGGAAACACTCGTGCCAGTCTCCAGTTTAAGAAAA
>CALMDN010000057.1 GCA_937864935.1 uncultured Bacteroidales bacterium | reverse complement strand
CACTCTGGCAGCCAGACTCAGAAAAAACGGCATCAACACCGAGATGTATCCTGAAAATGGAAAGCTTAAAAAACAATTTGCATACGCCGGCAGCCGGCAGATACCTTACGTGGTGATCATCGGTGAAAGTGAACGCATCAACGGCAACTGTATCCTTAAAAATATGCGCACCGGTGAACAGCTCATCTGTACCTGCGACGATGTCATCCAACTGATAGGATCAAGATGAAAGCCGACTGGATTTTGCGGTTCAAGATAAAAATCAACCGCGCCGGACTCACGAAGCACTAACGGCAGCCATCCGCTGTTTCTGCATTTCTGCCACCCTGGTCAGGTGATGCAGTTATCAGAGGTATATCGTTGCTGCTGAAACGGATTTCAGTCCCCCTCACGCCCTTTTACCGGTCTTTTTAGCATCATTGCACTCATCATCAGAATATTAAAATCATGGAAACCTTTGAAATAAGTCCTTTACCACTCAGTTTTGACATCCTGGAACAAATTCTTGAAAACAACATAAAGCTGAGTCTTTCAACTGAAGCAAGAGAACGCATTCAGCACTGTCGCGATTACCTCGACAGCAAACTTGAGAACCATGCTGAACCCATTTATGGAATTACCACAGGTTTCGGCTCTTTGTGCAATATTCAGATCTCTCCGAAAGACCTGCGCACCCTGCAGGAGAATCTGGTGATGTCGCATGCCTGTGGTACAGGAAGCCAGGTGAACGATGAAATTGTGAGGCTGATGCTGTTGCTGAAAATCCATGCCCTCTCGTCGGGGAATTCAGGGGTACAACTCAAAACCGTTGAAAGGTTGATCGACCTCTTTAACCATGACATCCTTCCTGTGGTGTATGAACAGGGATCCCTTGGGGCATCCGGAGATCTGGCCCCATTGGCTCACCTCAGCCTGCCCCTGATCGGCATGGGAGAAGTCAGTGTGAACGGCAAGATAACTGAAGCCAGAAAAATTCTGAAACAGTTCGGATGGGAACCCGTAGCATTGCAATCGAAAGAGGGACTGGCCCTGCTCAACGGCACCCAGTTCATGAGTGCCCATGCCGTGCATATTCTGCTCAAAGCCCGTAAACTCTCTCAGCTGGCCGACATTACCGGAGCCATTTCGCTGGAAGCATACAACGGCCGGATCGACCCTTTCCTGGATCAGTTGCATCAGATCAGACCCCATGCCGGACAGATAGAAACCGCCCGCAACATCCGCAACATACTCCACGGCAGCCAGCTGATCAGTCAGGAAGGCAAAAAGGTTCAGGATCCCTACTCCTTCCGTTGCATACCCCAGGTGCACGGCGCTGTAAAAGACACCATCCGTTATGTATCCTCGGTGGTTTTAACTGAAATCAATGCCGTAACCGATAACCCTACTGTATTCCCCGATGAAGACCTGGTGCTGTCGGGAGGCAATTTCCATGGTGAACCCCTCGCTTTTGCCCTAGATTTCCTGGCCATCGCCCTGGCTGAACTCGGCAACATCGCTGAGAGAAGGGTATACCGACTGATTGCCGGACAACGCGGACTTCCGGAGTTTCTGGTGGCAAATCCAGGACTCAATTCCGGGTTTATGATTCCACAGTACACGGCCGCCAGCATTGTCAGTCAGAACAAACAACTGGCCACCCCTTCATCCGTCGATTCCATCACCTCCTCCAACGAGCAGGAAGACCATGTGAGCATGGGCGCCAATGCAGCAACAAAAACGCTGCGGGTAGTCAATAACCTTGAAAAACTGATTGCCATAGAACTGTTTGCTTCCGCACAGGCACTGGAATTCCGAGAAGCTGTAAAAACCTCGCCCTTTCTGAATGCTTTTGTATCGGAATACAGAAGCGCCGTCCCGTTTATTAAAAACGACAGAATTATGTACACCGAAATACAGAAATCCATCGGTTTTATCAGGAATGTAAAAGTGGACTTCCCTGAGTAGCAAGCAAATATTTTCTCATCAGCCCGCGAATCAGACGTTAACCTGAAAAAGGATTGTTTTTTTTCATGAAAATCATCCGGGATTTTTTTGTGATTTCCATCCTTTTCCATTCCTTTGACACAGTTAATATAACAAACAAATTCACGGAGGCTTTATGACACTGATTATCAAAGGCAGCGGACTCACCATTAAAGATGTGGTGGATGTTGCACGGCATGGAAAAGAAGTTGACCTGCATCCGGAAGCCATTCAGCGGATGGTTGTCTGCAGGGAGATGCTTGAGAAAAAGATAAAAGCCGGCGAAATCATGTATGGTGTCAATACCGGCATCGGTGAGTTTTCTGAAGTCGTACTCAACGATGACCAGGTGAAGGATTTTCAGAAATACCTGATTTACAACCATGCTGCCGGAATCGGTGATCCAATGCCCCTGGAACATGTGCGGGGGGCCATGCTCGGAAGAATCAATGTTCATGCGCATGGAAATTCAGGCGTCAGACCGGAGATTACCATGACCCTTGTCGAGATGCTCAACAAAGGGGTCACGCCGTATGTGTGTCAGAAAGGTTCGGTGGGTGCCAGCGGAGATCTTGCCCCGATGTCACAAATCGCCCTGCTGATGATGGGTGAAGGAAAAGCATATTACAAAGGGAAACTATATGAAGGCCGCGAAGCCATGGAAAAGGCAGGTATCGCAGTCCCCGGGCTTCAGGCCCGCGACGGCCTGGCCACCATCAATGGCAGCAACGTGCTGACTGCCATGAGTGCCATCTTTCTGTACGATGCCAACAACTGGCTGAAACAGGCTGAAATTGCCACCGCCATGTCGCTCGAAGCCCTGAAGGCCAACATGAAACCCTACCTGCCCAAACTGCATGAAGCCCGCGGATTTTCAGGGGCCATCAGGTCAGCGGCTGCCATCCGAAAGCTGGTTGAAGGCGGTGACTTAGCCGAAGGAACCGTAAAATGCAAGGTACAGGATGCCTACAGCATGCGCTCAACACCGCAGGTGATCGGGGCAGCCCACGATGCACTTGCCTATGCCAGGTCGCAGGTTGAAATCGAACTCAACGGTGTTGGCGACAATCCCATCTTCTTTCCCGAAGAAAATCTTCAGCTGTCAGGAGCGAACTTTCAGGGAACCCCTGTGGCTGTGCCCATGGATATGGCCGGGTATGTCATCACCATGGTCAGTGTGCTGAGTGAACGAAGAATGAACCGTCTCAACAACCCTGCCCTCAGTGTTGGTCTGCCCGCTTTTCTTACCAAAGGGGCAGGAATGTTCTCGGGCCTCATGCTCAGTCAGTATACTGCAGATATGCAGATCGTTGAACAACGGATACTGAGCGTACCGGCCTCTATCCAATCGATACCGGCAGCTGCAGACCAGGAAGATTTTGTTTCAATGGGCATGAATACTGCATTAAAAAACAATCAGATACTCGACAATGCCTATGGAATCCTCGGAATTGAAATGATGGCTGCCGCGCAGGCCCTCGACTTCAGGGAGTACCGGTTTGGTGCCGGGGTTACAAAAGCAAAGGAAATCATCAGGAAATATGTTGATTTCCTTGACATCGACAGGCCTTTGTATGCCGACCATAACCGTATGAAAGAACTGGTTAAATCGTGCGAAATACTTGAAGAGGTGGAAGAACTGATCGGTTCACTCGAATAGATCAGCTTAACCGGTTATACCGAAAATGCTCAAACTGTTAAATCCGATGGAAGAAAACATTTCCGGCCCAGGTCCTTCAGAAGCATACAACGGGAAACGTCCGCCCGGGCTAACCCTGCTGTGTGTCCTTACATTCATAGGCAGCGGGTTGTCTGCTTTCTCATCCTTCTTTATCGCAGCAGCCTACAACATTATTCCGGCAGCCATTGAAAATTCGCCTTTTCAGAACGGTGCTGAGATGCTGAACCTGGTAAAAATGGCAGGGCCTTTTTTCTTTCTGGTGATGGGTTTGCTGTACATTGTTTCTCTTACCGGAAGTATTTTTATGTTTTCGCTCAGAAAAGAGGGCTTTCATATCTATTCGATTTCTCAGCTGATGATGCTGATTGTGCCGTCGTTACTCATAAAAGGCTATATTGCCCCCTGGTCAAACATACTGTTAACCGGCTCTTTCATCCTGGCCTATGCGGTGAACAGAAAATTTATGCGCTGAAAACGCCTGAATTCAATGCCTTTGTTAACAAAAGTTAACTTTTTTTTAACAAACATTGACTTTTTTTAAAATAATTCCCTAATTTAGCACTATACAACAACACCTGATCAATTTGACCAGACACCTGAAATCAACTCAAATGACTCATCAGGAACCTTTTAGCCTTAAGGTACAGGCAGGAAGTTCTTACAGCATTGATCTTAACGATCAATGCATTTTCAGGCTTACATTTCATTCGCTTCATTACAACAGGTTTCAGGTTTCTTCTTCATCCGGCTCATTTTACTTCTTTTCTGAGATTGTTCCAACCCCTGATTTTTCAGACAGGGGACCAACACACAACATCAACAATTCAGGTTTTTCACCATTTTTCAAAAAGAAAATCAAGGCATAACAGCCTGCTTTTTTTACAAAACACGGTTGCTGGTCTTTATCGACCAACGGCAATCAGGATTAACAACAAAGTAAATTTTCTGATTGGTTTGCAGTCAGTTAACTAACAAAAGGTTGCGCGTAAAAAAGAGATCAGGATTTTTGTTTCATGATTTGCTGAACGAAACCGGCGATACTACCGGTTGGCCAAGGCGTCAGAATCAACAAATGCATTCTGAGATTCAAGAACAGACAAAAGAATCCTGAGAACTTCTACAATATTGACCATCAACTAAATCATCACTAACAAAGGAGGACAACTTGAACAGATGACAGCAATTTCAACCACCAATCAAATAAATCAACCAATTTTTGTTTAACACATTACTCATCAAACACACACATTATGAGAAAATTTGGATTAATGCTTGCACTTCTCCTCTTCGCAGGGGTGCAGGTTATTATTGCACAAACCACTGTTACAGGAACAGTCACAAGTTCCGAAGACGGAAAGGGAATACCCGGTGCAACGGTTGTTGTAAAGGGAACCAATGTGGGTTTAACAACCAACATGGATGGCAAGTATACTATTCAAGTTCCCAGCCGTGGAAAAAATCTCCAGTTTTCATATGTGGGAATGAAAACGACAGAAGTAACCATAGGCAGTCAGTCGGTTATCAATGTTGTACTCGAACCCGATGTTATGAACATTGAAGGAGTCGTTATAACTGCATTGGGT
>CALMDN010000056.1 GCA_937864935.1 uncultured Bacteroidales bacterium | reverse complement strand
TCACATCGCGTGAGTTGGTAATGGAACCGCTGGCCGAATCGCCCTCGGTGATAAAAAGCGTGGTATTCAGCCTGAGCGGATCGTTGCTGTTGTAGTGGATTCTGCAATCGCGCAACTTCTTGTTGTGCAGGCTTACCTTCTTTACGCTTTCTTTGGCCAGCTTCTTGATGTTGGCCATATCCTTGCGCTCTTTTTCACTCTGCATGATTTTCCTGAGCAGCGCCTCGGCTGTTTCGGAATTCATGTGCAGGTAGTTGTCGAGCTGCTTTTTCAGGATATCGCCGATGTAGTTACGGATGGTCTGACCATCCGGCTCAATGTGTTGTGATCCAAGCTTTGTTTTGGTCTGTGATTCAAAAACCGGTTCCTGAACCTTGATGCTGATGGCGGCGATGAGTGACTGCCGGATATCACCCGGGTCAAAATCTTTTTTGTAGAAGTCTCTGATGGTCTTCACGAGGGCTTCGCGGAAGGCTGCCTGATGGGTCCCGCCCTGGGTGGTATGCTGACCATTGACAAAGGAATAATACTCCTCGCCATACTGTCGGGCACTATGGGTGAAGGCACATTCAAAATCGTCATCCTTCAGCTGTATGATGGGATACACCAGCGGGTTTCCGTTGTTGTTGCGCTCCAGCAGGTCTACCAGGCCGTTTTTCGCCTGCATTTTGGTTCCATTGAACCAGATGGTCAGGCCATTGTTCAGAAACACATAGTTCCAGAGCATCTGCTCAATATACTCCGGCAGAAAATGATAGTGACCAAACACCTGCTCATCGGGGATAAAAGTGATGAGGGTGCCGCTGCGCAAAGTACTGGGCTCCAGTTCGTGCTCCCGGGCAATTTCGCCACGGACAAATTCCACTACCTTGGTCTTCCCTTCCCTGATGCTCTGGGCTGTAAAAAACTGAGAGAGTGCATTGACAGCTTTTGAACCCACACCGTTGAGACCAACAGCCTTCTTAAATACCTTGGAATCGTATTTGGCCCCGGTATGGATTTTCGACACGCAGTCGATTACCTTACCCAGGGGCATGCCGCGGCCGTAGTCGCGGATGGTTACCTTCTGGTCTTTGATGGCCACTTCGATGGTACGGCCGTTGCCCATCACAAATTCGTCGATGGCATTGTCGATAATCTCTTTGATCAGCACATAAATTCCGTCGTCCTGCGACGAACCATCCCCGAGCTTACCGATGTACATTCCCGGCCGCAGACGGATATGCTCCTTCCAGTCGAGGGTGCGGACACTGTCGTCAGAGTATTGCCCCGGGTTGCTCGGGACGTAATCCATATCTTCTATCATAGCTGCAAATATAGGGATTCAGCAGATCACGTGGTCTGCAGTGTTGATATTTAAACCTGTGAAGTTGATAAAAATCAGTCGCCCGGTTTCAGTATCCAGGCACCATTGAATTTGTTGCGGAGGTTGTTGAGGGCGGTCTGGGCTTCCGGCTCCGTTTTAAACTCCATCAGGGATATCCTGAATACATTTGCAGAAGCAACCACCCTGGCCTGGGGATATCCGGCTTTCCTCAGTCTTTCGGCCTCCTGATCGGCTTTCTCCTGACTGTTGAGACTACCCGTGATGATCAGGAATTTATTCGAACCGTTTGTATCACCCGCCGGTGCCTGCTTTGTCGTCTCTTCCGTGCCCGGGACGGAACCAGCACTGCCCTCTGCAGGTTCTGCACCACACAATCCAAACCCCTTCTCCACATCATCGGTATCTCCAAACCACACACAGGCGTAGTCGCCAAAAAAGCCTATACCAATGGCTTTCCAGGGTTTCAGCCATTTACCCGTATTCAGCAGGTAGTCTTTGGTAACATCCAGACTGATCCAGAGATCAAATGCTTCGGCTGCCCGGGCTTCTTCGCCCGAAGAGTAGACCATCTCCCAGCCTTTCCCCTTGTAACCGGTGATCTCTTTGGGTTTCTCATTCATCAACTGTACCCTGTTGGGATCGCGGGCATAACAGAAGGGCTTCCAGGCTCCCCTGGCCGACCAGCTGTGCGGATTGCACCCGCCGAAATCAGGTCTGTTGGCCGAAAGATCAGTCGCGTGAAGCCGCGCCAGGTAAGAAAGTGAACGCGAAAACGGAATGGCAGGAAGGTTGTTGATCCGGCGGTACTCACTGATCAGGTTGTAAAGCGCTGTTTCATCCTCTGTTGCACAATGCTCTTTAAACAGTGAAGGGTGGGTAACCTGTCCGCTGCCATTCAATGACAATAAAAGCAGCAATAGCAAGGAAATACTGTTTAAATACCTCAATGTCATTTGATTGAACCTTGTTTACAGAATCAGATTCCAAAATTACAAATAATATTAACCGCTTACCGGCCAATCGATGAATGAAATTCGGCCGGTTCTGTTCAGGATTCAATAACAATCATAAATAACCAAACAAGCGCAGGGGCTCACTTCTCAAAATGTGCTTTCATGGCTCTGAAGTCCGACATCCTGATTCCCAGGTCCTTCCAGCGGGCGCCGCTGATGCGCAGATAAACGAGCAGCTGATACATCATTCCGGCTGTGTAGGCTACCGAAGCCACCACACCAGCTCCGGTTAAGCCATATCGGGGTATAAGGGTAAAACCAAGGATGAGGGTAAAAATCAGACCAATGCCTGACGAAATGGTGTTGTGCCAGGGCATGCCGCTTCCCGAAAAATAATGGCTGAGCATCAGGGAGACTGCTACAGCAAAAATACCGGGCGAAAGGCTCAGAATTACCTGATGCAGATTGCTGAAATCGCTCCTGAACACAAAAACAAAGAAATCATTTGGCAGCAGCAACAATACGGCCAGCATGGCAATCGTAAGCAAACCGGTGATCCTGATGAATACCGAGGTGATCTCCCGGGCATAGTCCCTGTCGGTGGTATTCGAAATGCGGGCATACTGCACCATGGCGATGCTCTTCGAGATGATCCACACACTCTCCGATATCTGCACCCCGATGGAAAAGACCCCGAGCGTTGCACGGTCAAAATATTTCTCAATAATATAGTAACTGAGCCGGTAGTTGAACAGCTGCAGGAAACTGGCTGCCTGCAGGTATCCGCCGAACCTGAACGCCTGCCTGAAAACCTCCGGGTTCCACCATTTACCGCGCGATACAAAGCCAGCCACCAGCACACTGCCGGCCAGAAGCACCGAAGCATACGAAACATACAGGGCAACCACATAGCTGTTTACACTGATCCTGTTTGCCACCAGCAGCAACACCAAAAGGATTGCCAGCGTGATCAATACCTGCAGAAAGGCCAGAACATTGAAAGCTGTAATCTTTTCCCTGCCCAGCAATACATTCTGGTTGATGTTGTAAAACGATTGCAGCAGAGAAATCCAGAAGAGGTCAGTGGCATATTCTCCCGGAATCAATCCGGCCTTCGCCAGGATAAAACTTCCCGCTGCCGAGACCACCACCGACCATATCCAGGAGGGCACCAGCAGCTGAAGGGCCGGGTATCGCGGAATCAGGTACACCAGGGCACTGCCTCCTACCAGGGCACTCACCATCTGGTTGATGCTGATGCCAAGGATGATGAGTGAGATTGTCCCCATGCCTTCAGCACCCAGCATCCGGGCTGACAGCCAGACAATGGCCAGGTTAACCAGGGCGATGAGCAGGCGGGAGGCTGCAGTGGTGAGAATTTTCCTGATCATTCCGTTACATGCTTGTGCGGTTTTGCCAGCCCCAGCCGGCGTTTGATCTGCCAAAGGGCCGAAGCTGGTGAAAAGACCGGTTTCTTGGCATCAAAACAAAGATAATCGCCTGAAAATGAAATGGTATGCAAACCATCGTACCCCCTGGGCGGATTCAGGCTGGTAACCGGAAGCTCAAGAAACTCAGACTCAGTAAGCAGTTTAACCTCGTTGATGATTACCCTGCCACCATAAGTTCGTGAACAGTCCTGGGCCGGTCGGTACAGTTTTCCATCCACCACGAAAAAAGGTCCTGCCGGCCGTGCATTGGAGATATTGGCCTTTACCGGATTCAGCTCATGGGGTTCAAAGGGCCCGGAAAGGGATGCTGAATGCCATATCTGCAGTTCAGTATTGGTTGCCCTGCCCGAAGTAAAAAACAAATAGTAGTGATGCTGGTGCAATACCAGGGTGGGGTCAGCAGCGGCCACACCTTCAATCAGGGTTCTGTGGTAAATAAACCGGTTTGCTGCTTCATCATACCGGTAAAGCCTGACAGAAGCGTGTTGCAGCGATTCTGGGATGCACCATAGCTGGTTGTCGTCCCTGAAAAGGAAAGGATACGAAAGATGCCAATCCTCACTGAGTAAGGTAAACGGGGGTGAGAATGAATAATCCCGATCGTTGTACCACACGCCTGAAAGCAAGGCTTTACGCCTGAGGTAACTGTAGTTTTCGAAAACAAGCAACTGCCTCGACTGCTCCTTCACAATGAAACCATCGGCATAGTATTGGTCGGCTCCTCTGGCAGACAGCCAGTCAACCGCCTTTCCATCAATGGAATAGGCAACTTCCGATAACAGATCAGCCGCTCTGGTTCTCACTATGCCAATCCTCCAATTTTCGGCTGTAAACACCTCCATCAGGTGAAACCTCAGTTTGTTGTAAAACATCCGGATGAGGAAAATCAGCAGGGTGGTATTCTCAGGTTCATGAAACACCGGTGCTGCAGGCATCTGAGTATGCGCATCCACCGGGAAGGTATGCTGGGTTACAATTTCGTGACAGACGTCAGCCGGCCAGTTCACCGAAAGGCGGATGGCCTGGTCAAGGTTGGCACTCCAGGAGTGGTTGATGGTGGGAAAGAATCCCTTTCGCAGAATAATGCCGCCGTCGAGGGTCTCGGTCAGCCGCTGCAGTATGGTGCCCGTGATGAAGTCGTTGTTCAGTATCTCATAAAATGCCGGAGGTATGCCCCGGTACTTCTGTTCATCCCCATGATGAAATGACCAGATACCATAGCTTGCCGACTGCAGTATCTCCCCCCTG
>CALMDN010000055.1 GCA_937864935.1 uncultured Bacteroidales bacterium | reverse complement strand
ACATACAGTCTGTGTGAACATTCTCCTGAATAACCCTTCACCATAAAAATGTATTGCTTTGTACAACATGCTTCAGACCACCGGCAGTAAAACAGCCATCGCTTACGGAGATCAGAAAATCTCTTACAACGAACTACATAACAGTATCGCTGCCGCTTCCCGGTCGTTTACCCTTAATCCCGGTGACCATGCCGTAGTCTGTTCTGAGAACAGGCCCGGGTGGATTGTTGCTTACTATTCGATCTGGGCAAAAAAGGGTGTTCCCATTCCGGTCGATTTTATGGCTTCGGTATCAGAAATTGCCTTTATACTTAAAGACTCGTCACCTTCGGTGGTCTTTTGCTCAGAAGATAAAAAATCAGCGATTGCAGAAGCCGTTTCACTTGCTGAGATTGATCCTGTTATATTGATTATCAATGATATTGAGAATTTTCAACCGGCTGAACCTGAAGTTTCCAACGAAACCCTGGCCGGTGAGGAAGATACAGCGGTACTTATCTACACCTCCGGTACCACAGGCAGCCCCAAAGGGGTGATGCTTTCGTTTCTGAACCTCATTACCAATATTAAGGCTGTATCGGCCTATATACCGATCTACCGCCCCGATTCAAGGGTAATGGTGCTGCTTCCCCTTCACCATGTATTCCCTCTGATGGGAACCATGATCATCCCGCTTTACCTTGGAGGTACCATCGCCATCAGTCCGTCGATGGCTTCTGAGGATATCATGGCCACGCTGCGCAACAATGCCATTACCATCATCATCGGTGTCCCGAGATTGTATGCTGCCATCCGCAAAGGGATTATGGATAAAGTAAACAGGAGTGCGGTTGCCCGTTTGCTTTATGCGCTGGCAGCACGCATCAGTTCACAGGCCTTTTCGCGGAAGATATTCAAAACAGTTCACAGCAAACTGGGTGGATCGGTGGAGTTTCTGGTATCGGGAGGTGCAGCCCTGGATCCGGAAGTCGGACGGGATTTTCAGGTGCTTGGTTTTGAAGTGCTTGAAGGCTATGGCATGACAGAAGCAGCCCCCATGATTACGTTCACCCAGCCCGGAAGGGTTAAAATCGGGTCACCGGGTGAAGTTATGCGCGAAACCAAAGTGAGGATTGCCGATGGCGAAATTCTGGCTTCGGGCCCGAACATCATGAAAGGGTACTACAACCGGCCTGAAGAAACCGCAGAAGTATTGCAGGAGAACTGGCTTTACACCGGAGACCTGGGCTATTTCGATAAAGATGGCTTCCTGTTTATCACGGGTCGTAAAAAAGAGATCATCATCCTGTCGAATGGTAAAAATGTTAATCCCTCCGAACTTGAAGTAAAACTGCTTGAATCACCCCTGGTAAAGGATTGCGGTGTTTTTTTCAAGGATGATATGCTGCAGGTGGTGATTGTTCCGGAGCATAGCAACCCTGATACAAGTGGCCAGACAATTGACGAAGCCATGATCCGGAACAGGGTGATTGAGCCGTTTAACAACAGTGTTTCTCCCTACAAGAAGATCATGCGGTTTTACCTTACCAGTGAGGAGCTGCCAAGGACCCGGCTGGGCAAGCTTCAGCGTTTCCGGCTGAGTGATCTGGCCATCGACCAC
>CALMDN010000054.1 GCA_937864935.1 uncultured Bacteroidales bacterium | reverse complement strand
CTCGGAGCGAAGTCATTGCATGGGGTAAGCTGGATTCCACCCGGGTAAATGATCCGGTTTATATCAGAACCACGGTTGAAGCCATGGCTTCGGTAAATGAACCCATTGTGATCAACATCACCGGCAGCAGGCATTATATCTTTTACGAAGATTCCTTCCTCCTTACCCAACTCAGGTTTTTCCCTTACATACAACTGGCCATCATCAGCATCTTTCTGCTGGTTTCCTACCTCTTGTTCAACATTGCAAGGCGTTCAGAGCAGAACCAGGTATGGGTTGGCCTTGCCAAGGAAACCGCCCACCAGCTCGGCACCCCGCTCTCGTCGATGATGGCCTGGGTGGAATACCTGAAAACCAAGGATGTTGGCAGTGAAACCATCGACGAACTGCAAAAGGATGTCAACCGGCTGAACACCATTACGGAGCGGTTTTCAAAGATCGGTTCTTCGGCCAACCTTAAACCCGAGAATATCGTTGAAGTGGTTTACAATTCAATTGATTACCTGAAAAAACGGACCTCCAGTAAGGTGAATTTCAACATTCAGCCTGCCAGGACATCGGTGATTCTTACGCAGTTGAACTATCAGCTCTTCGACTGGGTAATTGAAAACCTGGTGAAAAATGCGGTGGATGCCATGGCGGGTCAGGGGGATATTGTGGTACAGATATCCGAGGAAGAAAAGTTTGTCGTGGTCGACATTTCCGATACCGGAAAGGGCATCCCCAAAAAGATGCAACGCACCATTTTTAATCCGGGATATACCAGCAAACAACGGGGATGGGGGCTCGGGCTGTCGCTTGCCCAACGCATCATCCGCGATATCCACGATGGTAAGATCTTCGTAAAATCATCCCTTCCCGGGAAGGGAACCACCTTCAGAATCATGCTCCGGAGGTAGGTTTCAAATTGAGGTAACTACTCAACCACCTTAAAGCTGATGCCTTTCAGCGTCTGCCATCCCGATTTGTCGGTGAGCCTTACCATCATGTGATAATCGCCTGTATCGGCATCGGCCGGAACAGTGATTTCTACTTCAGCAAGATAATCCTTTGAACCGGAAGGGATTTCGTATTCTCCGATCAGCCGGAAAGGGTTAACCGGGTCTTTGATCGCGCCGAGTTCACAGGGTACCGGATCGGTACTGTGGGTGTGGTGATCGAAGTTGTTGTGGATATCGAGACTGAAAGCCCCCAATTCTTCATTGTCGCTCAGCTGAGCCACAAAGGTGAAACTTTCGCCCCGGCTTACTTCATCGCAGTTCACCGGGAAACCGCCACAGCAATCCATTTTTATCTCCGGGTAGATGTCGTCTTTTTCTTCTTTGGTGCAAGACATAAGAATGACCAATGCCAGCATTGTTGATGTCGATAGAATGTGTTTCATAACTGTCTGGATTGACCGGGACATTCATCTGATGAATGTCCCGGTTTGATTTGGTTAAAGTATGGCAGGTGCCAGAATTTCAAGTTCCGCTTCTTTTTCGGTGCGGTTGCCCTCCATATCGGTTACAATGATATGGAAATGATAATCCCCTGCTTCAGCTGTGGCGGGAATATCGATGTGCTCGTGAAAATCGATGTTTTTGGCGCCGGTATAGTTGGTTGTGTAGGTGCTGTCGTATTCCCATTCTTCATCCACCAGAATGGTTTTCAGATGATCACCCTCATGGTGAATGGTTACACGTACATCCGACACCTTTCCTTCAGCGAAGATTTCAGCATCAATGTGAAGATCTTCTCCGATCACGGCGGTTCCGCTGTTATCGTATCCCAGTTCAAATACTGTGAATTCCGGAGCTTTGATCTCTTCATCTTTCTGACAGGATACAACCGTGAATGAAAAGGCAATGGCTGATATTAAAAGTAGCGTTTTATAAGTTTTCATTTTTGAGTAAATTTTTATGGTTTGAAAAAAAAGGAATTTTAATACCCAGCTGAAATCCCCTGCCAGGTTCCGGGACTTCAATCAGGCGGTAATAACTGGTATGGTTCAGGTACCTTGCATTCAGTAAATTTGAAATTCTCAGGCTCAGTTCAATCGCCTGTTTTCCGGCGGTGATGGTGGTGCCGGCACTCAGATTCAAAACCTGATATCCCGGTGTTTTTTTCTCCGGAGGGACCACCTGGTTCTGGGCAGCAGCAATCTTAAAGTCTACGGAACACCAGGATTCACGGGTAAATCTGTAAGGGCCGGGCTGGTATGTCAGGTTGAACATAACCGAA
>CALMDN010000053.1 GCA_937864935.1 uncultured Bacteroidales bacterium | reverse complement strand
GCGCAGTTCGGTACCATTGCTCGACCGCATTACCGCCTATCTTGTAAAGCGCAAAGGGAAACAGATACGTCCGCTGTTTGTGTTTCTTACTGCAGAAACCTGTGGAGGGGTAAACGAAACCACCTACCGGGCTGCTTCCCTTATTGAACTTCTGCACACTGCTACCCTGATCCACGATGATGTGGTTGACGATTCGAATGAACGCAGGGGCTTCTTCTCCCTCAATGCATTGTGGAAAAACAAGGTTTCCGTGCTGGTCGGCGATTTTCTGCTTTCCAAAGGCTTGATACTTTCGCTTGACAACGACGACTTTGAGCTTCTCCGCATAGTATCGGATGCAACCCGCGAAATGAGTGAAGGAGAGCTGCTACAGATCGAGAAGGCCCGCAGGCTCGATATCGAGGAGGATGTTTACTTCGAGATCATCCGGAAAAAAACGGCTTCACTGATTGCCTCCTGCTGTGCATCCGGAGCCGCATCAGCAGGGGCTGATAAAGAGACCGTAAAGAAAATGCACCGCTTCGGCGAACTGACGGGGATCGCATTTCAGATCAAAGATGACCTGTTTGATTACAGCAAGAGCCTTGAAACCGGGAAACCCAACGGCATCGACATCAAGGAGAAAAAGATGACGCTGCCGCTGATACACCTTTTAAACAATTCTGGGTGGATGGAGAAACGGAGGATCATCAACATAGTCAGGAATCACAACGACGATCCGGAAAAGGTTGCCGGCCTTATTCATCAGGTAAAAGAAGCCGGAGGAATCGCTTATGCCGAGAAGCGCATGTTGGAATACCGCGACACGGCTCTGGCGATGCTGAATACTTTCGGGCCGTGCGAAGCTGTGGAATCTCTTGAAAAACTTGTGGTTTTTACCACTGAGCGGCGGAGTTAGCTCCCCTGATTTCAGACTTTTTTCAGGGTAAAGGCAAAGGTTGTTCCTACTCCCACAGTGCTTCTGACGTTGATCGTCTGGTCGTGTGCTTCGATGATATGCTTCACAATGGCCAGACCAAGTCCGGTTCCGCCCTGTTCGCGCGACCGGCCCTTGTCGGTTCGGAAAAAACGCTCGAATACCCTCGGAAGATCTGCAGCATCTATGCCATTCCCGTTGTCAGTAATTTCGATCAGGGTATTTTCATCCATATCAAAAAAGCTGATTTTCGTCTTTCCGTGCTCAGGGTTCCCGTATTTTATTGAATTGTCGATGAGGTTAATCAGCACCTGCCGTATCCTTTCCTTGTCGGCAAGCACCAGAATCGGTTTATCGTAATTGCGGTCAAATCCGATGATCTTATCACGCTTCTTTGATTTAATCTCAAGGAATTCAATTACTTCGCGCGTCAGGCCAACGATATCAAATTTGGTTGTGTTAAGTTTCAGTTCGCTGGCTTCGAGCTGCGAAATGGTCTCAAGGTCCTCCACAATGGCAATCATGCGGTTGATGCTTTTTTCGGTCCGCAGCAGGTATTCTTTGTTGATGGAGGGGTCGTCGAGCCCACCGTCGAGCAGGGTAAGAACATAGCCCTGAATATTGAAGATCGGGGTTTTCAGTTCATGCGAAACGTTGCCCAGAAACTCACGGCGGTAGCGGGCCATTTTTTTCAGTTCTTCTATTTCCTGTTTCTTTGTTTCGCTCCATTCAATCACTTCCTGATTTACTTTGTCCAGGGCAGCTCCTTTAATGGAAGGCCGGTCCCCTTCTTTGGGCAATTTCAGATTACGGATGGTTTTGTATATGATCTTGATTTTTTCGTAGATAAACTTCTCGATGGTGTACCTGAAAAGGAAGAAGACAAGAAGGGCAATCAGAATATTTACACCAATAACCGGCCAGAGCAGCAGTTGGTTATAAAATAAGACCACTACCAGAATGTTAAGCAGGAGAGATATAACCATCAGAATCAGTGCGTTTCCGAAGGCCAGTTTACCCGGATCAGAGTAGTTGAGTCTCATAAAAGAACCGTTTTGAATTTTCAGCTTTCGTATTTATACCCGACGCCTTTGATGGTTTTTATGTTTTCAATCCCGATTTTTTCACGGATCTTCCTGACGTGCACATCTATGGTCCGGTCACCGACTATCACATCTGTTCCCCAGACTTTGGCGAAAATCTCTTCTCTCGAAAATACCTTGTTGGGTTTAGAAGTCAATAAGACCAGCAACTCAAACTCCTTCTTGGGAAGAATGATATTCTTACCATCCTTAACTATCAGGTATTTTTCCCGATCAATGGTGATGTCCGGCAAAATGGCAGTCTCTGATTCGGCCTTACCCGGTTTATAGCGCCTGAGCAGCGCTTTCACCCTGGAAGTCAGTATCCTTGGTTTGATCGGCTTGGTGATGTAATCATCAGCACCGGCTTCGAAGCCGGCGATCTGTGAATAGTCTTCACCACGTGCAGTCAGGAAAATTACAATGGTATTGTTTAATTCAGGATATTTTTTAATTTCCTGACAGGTTTCAATGCCATCCATCTCTGGCATCATCACATCAAGAATTACGAGGTGGGGAAGCTCTTTCAGGGCAACCTCCATGGCGTCGCGTCCATTCTTGGCCTTTAACGTCTGATAACCTTCCTTGCGCAGATTGTAGCTTAAAAACTCAAGTACATCCGGCTCATCATCGGCCAATAAAATTTTAAATTGTGCGTTTTCCATGAACTCTGGGATTTGGTCAGGTCATTATATTTGCCAACCATGCTGAAATAACTGTTTCAAAGGTAAAGCAAAACGAATGAAATATCAAACTAACTGAATGTACTGGTGCTTGCATCACCAAACAGGAAATCTGAAAACTGAATGTGCAGCCGGAATCCCTGATATAAGAGGCTTTCTGAACAGATTTTTCTGATTGATCTGCTGATGTTGTTTCTGAATTCCGATGACGGCAGTTCATGTGATGTGCGGATTATCGCACAGGGAAGTGAAAAAAGATTTTTGTTTGGTATTTTTTTTGAGCAATGACAATAATTTTCCGGCGGCCTGAGTTTCAATAATTTTACGGGTTGTGCCAGGCAAACCAATTTAGCAATCACCAATTGTAGATAGTTATGAAAATAACCACAAGTCCTGTTTTGAGGTGGAGTTTACTCATGATAACGATTTTTCTTTCAGTTAAAAGGTCCGGAGCTCAGCAGGCTTTTGAACCCGAGGCCAGAGCTTCTGCTGTTCCGGTAACTCATCAGCTCAGCAGTGCCGAGAAGGAACTCGCCAGGCAAATAAACCTCTACAGAAAGAGCCGTAACCTGCCGGTAGTGCCCCTTTCTGCTTCACTGAGCATAGTGGCCAGGGCTCATGTTCTGGATCTCTCTGAACATTATGAGTACGGTGGGAACTGCAACCTGCACAGCTGGTCAGAATCGCCTGACTGGAGTTCTTGCTGCTACACAAATGATCACAGCAAGGCTTCATGCATGTGGGACAAGCCCCGTGAATTAACCGTTTATTCCGGCGATGGTTATGAAATTGCCTTTTTTTCTAATTACGAATATGAATCAGATGCTGCTTTTGCCAAGGATGTACTCGATGGATGGAAATCGAGCAGAGGCCATCATGAATTGATCATAAACAAAGGAAAGTGGACGACAAGCAGGTGGCAGGCTATGGGTGTCGGGGTTTTTGGCGATTTTGCCGTGGTTTGGTTTGGCGAAGAAATTGATCCGGCAGGCAGTCCGGCTACCGGAGGTAACTGAAATCTGATTACCTTTAGTTGACCAAAACGCTGAAAAATGTTTGTAAAACGCGACATTAACTTTTTTATAATATTCATTATCAGTTTATTATCAGTTAGTGCTCAGGCACAGAAGTTCACAGGAGGCATTAAGCTTGGTTTGGTTGGCAGTCAGGTGGCCGGTGACCTGTATGGCGGATACAACAAAGCGGGCATCAATGCCGGAGGCTGGATATGCTTACCGGTATCCCCCAGGTCTCAGCTCCAGATGGAACTTGCCTATATTCAGAAAGGAAGCAGGGAAAACCCTGATCAGGAGAAAGGTAAATTGGACTCTTACCTGATGCAGCTCGGATACATTGAATTGCCCTTCCTTTATCGTTACAAATACAATCCGAAAATCGAATTTGAAGGAGGCCTGAGCATGAATTTTCTGCTGCACCACAACGAAGAGATTAACGGGTACAAGCAGGATAAAAATCCGTTTAATAAGCAGAACCTCTGTTTTATGGCCGGATTGTCGTATGGGATTAACGAGAAGCTCAGAATAAACATCCGCACTGAT
>CALMDN010000052.1 GCA_937864935.1 uncultured Bacteroidales bacterium | reverse complement strand
TGCCATGGAAGCCACGCCGGCAGGTTCAGCCAGTATCTTGGCCCGTTGAAGCAGCAGATAAGCCGTGCGGGCGATCTCAGCGTCGTTGACCACCACCAACTCATCCACCAGGTTTCTGGTGACTTCAAATGTGAGGTTACCTGGCGATTTCACCGCGATTCCGTCGGCAATGGTATTTACAGAGTTGAGTACGATGGGGGCGCCATTTTCAACCGATAGTTTCATCGACTGAGCTCCGTCGGCTTCCACACCGATGATCCGAATGGCCGGATTCAGCTGCTTGAGGGCTATGGCAATACCGGCAATCAGTCCGCCACCTCCGATGGGAACCAACACATCCTGCACATCGCGCAACTGCTCGAAGACCTCCAGACCTACGGTGCCTTGCCCGGCAATGGTATAGGGATCATTGAAGGGATGAACGAAAGTAGCCCCGGTCTTTTCACCGAATTCCACTGCGGCGGCAAAGGCATCATCGAACGTATCGCCGGTAAGGATAACTTCTGCTCCATAGGAACGGGTGGCAATAACCTTCAGCGGGGGGGCAAATACCGGCATAAAAACGGTACTTTTAACGCCGAGTTTCGCTGCTGCATAAGCAACTCCCTGGGCATGGTTTCCGGCAGAAGCACACAAAACACCACGGCTGGTCTCTTCAGCACTCAGGTTGCTGATTTTATAATATGCGCCCCTTACCTTGTAAGAGCCGGTTGTCTGAAGGTTTTCAAGCTTCATGTAAACTTCGGCTCCCGACATGGAGGAGAAGGATTTACTCCGTTCGAGCGGAGTTTTCTTGACGATGGTTTTCAGCTCAGACTGAGCATGAATAATATCAGAAAAGGCGGGCAGGGCAGAAGTTACGTTGTTTACTGACATACAGACATTCTTTGTGCAAAGTTAAGCAATTGACCTTGCTTCGGAATGAAATGTCATAAACAAAAACCCTGAACTGCAGATTTTCAGATACAGGATACATTTGAAAGCTGTCAGAAAATATCCACAAGCTACAGTGTATCCAGAAAGCTGAAAATCCGGTTATAAATCAGCTGAAATTCCTGTTCGGAAAATCCAAGGTGCTTTCCGCCGTCTATGCGTACCAGTTCATTTCTTATCTTAAAGTTATTAAGGGTCATGTGCATTTCAATTGCCTGGGTGTATGGCACAACAGAATCGTCGGTACCATGGATGGAGATAACGGCGGGCATCCCAGCTCCAATTCTTTTAAGCGGTGAATACATATCTGAAATGGTGGCCATCCGATCTGATGAACCGACCCAGAGTGCGGCATAATTGCTGGTTTCACCCGATTCCCTGTAATGTGAATCTATCCCGGCAATATCGGTGATTCCAAACCAGTTTACAATGGCTGCTATTTTGATCTTATCACCACAGTAAAAAGGGTTGCTTCCCGGAATACTGTTGAGTATTCCGCTGATCAGGGCCAGATGTCCACCGGCCGATTCACCAGAAACGACCACATGCTGTTTGTCTATGTTGTATTCTGTGGAATGACCAGCAATCCAGTACAATGCCTGCATTACATCTTCAACAGCCATCGGAGCGGTTCCTTCACCCTTGCGGTATTCAATCGTTACCACATTCCACCTGCGCTCAAGGTAAGGGATAATAAAAGGAACTACCTGTTCTTTAGAACCACCCAGCCAGCCTCCGCCATGGATATAGACCAGCGTCGGATGCAGCTCCGTGTCACTTTTCCAGTAGTGAGGCTCTCCGATCCACGCTCCCTGGCTGTAAATATCAAGACGGTGATCATCGGATTCTCCATATTTTAAATTGGTTGCCAATGCATAATGGTGTCCCCAGAATTGCGGTTCCGTTAAGGCAGCAGCCTGCATCGGCTTTTGTGTGTATGCGGAGAATGCCAGAATCATTAAAATGAAAACGGGTAAAGTCTTTTTCATGCGTCGGTTGATTGTGTTAACAATGGAAAGGGATAATTGAAATTAACGAACTTTGATCATTTTCTTTAATCCGGAATTACCGGAAGTGATCAGCTTGTAGAAGTAGGTATTGTCATCGAGGCGGGGATTGTTGTAGTCAAGTTTGTAAGATCCGGAGAGCCTCACCCCTTCATTGATTTCATCTACCAGCCTAAGGTTGGAATCAAATACCTGGATCACAACCTCACTCTTGTTCAAAACGTTGTATTCTATCGTCGTGTTGTTATGAAAGGGGTTCGGATAGTTTTGCCTGAGGCGGATGTTGTCAGTCTCGCCTGTCGTATTGATGGCAGAAGGTTTAAACAGGGTTGCTGGTGACCATCCGCTCCATTTCAGATTGTGATCACGGTATTGAACATCAATGTAATAGGCTGTATTTTTATTGAACAGGACCTGAGGCAGTGTAATTCTGTATATATTTTTTCCATGATTCAGATCAGACGGATATCCGGCTGCATCAACGCCATATACATTTTTCCAGTGGATGAGGGAATCGACTACCACCTGATTCTGATTCAGGCTGTCGACAACTCGAACGCGGATTGTCATCAGTGAATCTGGTCCGGAAATCGGAGTTGAAACAAAGACAAAATCGTCATCATGAACTTCAAAATTTAATGCTCCCGGGGGGGCCGGCGCAGCCTGATTTTCCTTTTTATACCACGAATCAAGCACAACCGGGTTTGAGGGATGCTGAAGGTTGCCCAGGCTATACACTGTATTCAGGTAGGAATGGTCAGCCGGATCAATTTCCAGTATCTGAAAGAAATAGTTACTTATGGTAATGTGAACATCGTTAAAGTCAATGTTCTGATCTATACCCCATGGATCAAGCGGCCCACCGCTTCCACCCCCACAGATTATCCGGAAATCGCCATCCGGCAAACCTCCCCGGATGGTGCCCCTTTCAAAACCATGTGTATGACCATAGTGCAATTGCCTGACTTTTGAATATTTTCTGATTACCGGAAAAAGGTTGTTTTCTACATAGGAGGGGCCTGAATCATAACTGGTGGCGTACTTCCATAGTTCAGAGAACGGCGGATGATGAAAAAATACAAACACGAAATCAATGGACTGATCATTCTCAATCAAAGCAAGTTGCTGATCCAGCCAGGAGGTTTGTGTTGTTCCATACTGCTCAGTGATGTTTGTATTCAATCCGATAAATACCGTATTTCCATCCCTCAATTTCCAGATCTTCTCGTTCAGTTCAGGTGAATCCGGAAAAGCAGAGAGTGCATCCAGCTTAAGATAACGGTAAAACATACTGTTCTCGCCTTCATGGTTACCGGCAACCACCAGAGTTGGTATGCATGGTGTTATCACTGACATCGGTTTGAAATACTGCGTGGTATAATGAGCAGGAACAGAACCGGATACAACTATATCACCTGTATGAAGGATGCCATCGATGTGGTTCTCAAGATCCGATCCATAAAGCTCGGCCATTTTGACTCCGGCTGCCCGAAGAATTACACCTGCCATGGTTGTATCGGAAGCATGGGTGTCGCCAAGAATAAGATACCTGCGCTTGCGGGTACTGATGATGTTTTGCTGAGTCCTGAATGAATATACCGAAGATGAATCCCCTCCGCTGAAAACCCGGTAATAGTACCTGCTGTCAGGATTCAGTCCGGTAAGGCTGACAGTATGCCAGGTAAACGGGAAGCTGATTGTTTCTGAAGTACCGGAAATCTGACTTCCAAGATCGGGAGTAAGCCCATATTTTACAACGGTTTCGTAGGTAGCCGAATCGTGCCAGCAGATGGTCATACCGGTTTCAGAGCGGGCCTGAAGGTAAGGTACACGGCTCATCAGGAAGACAGAACTGGTGTGACCGAACCCGCCAAGCTCATATATATCAGCTGAAGTCAGGGCTACATCCCATATGCTGAGCTCAGCACAGTTGATTTCACCGTCCTCCCCATCTTCATCAGCAAACATCAGCAATAGATTGACGAGTGAGAACCTGCCGTCGATCTCCTGAACATTTCCATCATAAATCAGATTGCCATCAAGGTAGTATCTGAATTGATACCCGTTTCTTACTGAAATTACCAATCTGTACCATTCTCCGGCATTGATGGTGTTGTTGGCGTATCCCACAGCGGCAACGCCTATATTGCCCGATGGATTGATGAACAAGTCGCCGTCGTTTGAATTGCTGGGATCGGTTTGAAAGAAACAATGCCACGAAGTAGTCGAAGATACTTTGAAATCTATCTGAATGCTGTACTCATTAACAAAGCTTCCGCCACCATTTGCTGCAATCAGATG
>CALMDN010000051.1 GCA_937864935.1 uncultured Bacteroidales bacterium | reverse complement strand
GGGCGTGCGTCAGAAAATAAGACGCTCGCCAACCGGGAAGACTTTTTACTACGGGCTAGCGCGCGACTCCCGGCGCGTGCCACGGACCATGAAGCTGGGAAACGGCCAGGGGGCACGCATCAGGGGGTGGGGGGCGTGCGTCAGCAAATAAGACGCGCGCCAACCGGGCAGACTTTTTAGTTTTTTTTACTTTTTACTTTTTACTTTTTACTTTGAGCTTGTCCCCCGCCCCTTCTTCCACTTACTTTGCTTTTCTGAACCTCAGTTTCTCTTCGGGCTTCATCTTCTCACAGGCATACTGAAAAATCAGGCGGGGTGCGGTGTCTTTCCATTTCAACAGGAAGGCTTCGGTTTCTTGGGGTTTTATTTTCCAGGCTTCCCGCAGGAACCATCCCATCCCCTGGTGAACTTCACGGGCCGGATCGAGCATCAGCGGCTCAAGAAATGTGAACAACTCCCCGAAAGAGATGCCGGTTTTCAGCAGCTTGATAAAAGTCACCGGAACACTCCGCCGCTGAAACTTGTAGGGCGATATTATCCAGCCGCTGAATGATTGAATATCTGCCACACCCTGTTTCATCAGTTCAGGTAAAAGAAACATCCCTAGGTAATCGGCATGCGCCCAGTTGGCAATACCGGTTTCAAACCAGCTTTCAAGTCTTTGAAAATCTTTGCTGACCAGTTTTTCCTTTACAATGCTGATGAGGATGAGTGCGAACGATGTTTCTTCGTATTTCCCGCTCTTCATCAACAGAGGGGCTGTTTCAAATGCCAGGTCAACCGAAATCTCCCCCGATTTTTTCAGTTCAGCTTTTCTGGCATCCATCAGGGCCTGACTCAGCCCCCAGGCATCATACACCCCTTCCTTGAAATAACGGGAATACTTCTTTACGAGTTCCGGGTTGGCATTGGCCTGGCAATAGCCGATGAGGTTGCTGCTGAGTTCCTGTGGCGTCATAAAAAGTGGTTTTACAAAATTGGAAGTTAAAAATACAGGGTCTGTTTAAACTTTAAATGTAAGGTGTATTGTAAAGTTTAACAGTTTACAGGTCAAATTTATAAAAACCAACAGGTTCTGGTGGTTTACCGGTCTGAAAAATTGCATTCAGGTAAGATTTGGAGCCAATCCGGCGTGAATCCACCATAGTTTAAGGTTAATTGACTAACTTTGTTAGGGCTGACAACGATTTCAATGAGAAAAAGTGCATTTTTTCTTCCGGCTTGCCTTTACCGTGATTTACGGTCATGGGTCACAGCTGTGTTGCTGGTTTTTACTGCAACCAACGGTCACTGTGCCTCCTCGCGGCTCGACAGCCTGAAAACAGCGCTGGGGAAAAGTGTTCATGATACCGCATCCATCAGCATCTATGGACAGATTGCCGGTGAGATGTTCAGGATGAAAAGCAGTCCCGACTCTGTACTCACCTACCTGAACAAAGCCCTTGAGCTTTCAGGGAAGACCGGATACAACCGCCACCTGCATGCAATCTACGGACAGTTTGCACTCCTGTTTTCGGCTAGCGGAAACTATTCAATTTCGCTGGATTATTATTTCAAAATACTGAATCTGCTTGATGCAGAAGCAGCCGGCAAACACGACATGAGTTCACTCCTGACCCGGTACTCCAACACCTATGTCACCATAGGGACAACTTATTTTAATCTTGAGAACAACACCAAAGCACTGGAATATTACCGGAAGGCACTGGATCAGATTAACCGTTTGTCGGCCGCAGATCCGTCATTTCCGCTGGATGACAAGCGCCTGATCATCTACATCAATATGGGCGGAGCCTACCTGAGCAGCCGTGATTTTGAGAAAGCGCAGCAGAATTTCGAAAAGGCCCTCGAAATGAACAGGAAAATCAATAACCCTGTTTATTATGGGGTGTTGTACAATAACCTTGGCATTGTATTTAAGGAGAAAAAGGATTTTGCCCGGGCTTTCGACTATTACAACCGCTGTCTGGAGATCCGTACCCGCCTGGCTGATACTGCCGGTATGGCGCAGGTTTACAACAATCTGGGAGATTACTATTACCTGACCGGAGATTATAAAAAGGCAACGGAGGTTCTTGACAAGGCGCTGAATTTCAGCCGTCGGGCAGGCAATATCCGCTCACAGATGAAAGCGGCGAATTTCCTCAACATGGCTTATGAAAAGGTTGGCCGTGACCGGGAAGCCCTGGCAATGCACAAGCTGTTCAAACAGTTGAACGACAGCATCATCAACAGCGAGCAGATTGAGAATACTGCCCGACTGGAATTGCAGTATCAATACGAAAAACAGCGGAAGGAAAGCGAACTCCGTCAGGAGATACTGCTGGCCAGAAAAGAACGTAAATCGCTGATTTTTCTGATTATCGCCGGTTTGCTGCTGTTCTCTTTTATCATTGTTTTGCTGCTCAACCGGAACCAGCGCATCCGGATAAAACAGGCAAAGCTTCATCAGGCGAGCCTTGAACTGGAAAGCAGAAACCTGAATCTTGAAAAGCAGAACCTTTTGCTCGAAAAGCAAAACCTGGAACTGGAACTCGAATTCCGCAACAAGGAACTGGCTACCCATGTGATGTACCTGTTGAAGAAGAATGAGTTTATAGGTTCCATCACCGAAAAACTGCTGGCCCTGAAGCCCCTGTTGCTTCCGGAGAACAAGGTGTGGATGCAGGACATCGTCAAGGAGATGAAGTCGAACATCGACAACACCGTCTGGGGCGAATTTGAAGTCAGGTTTCAGCAGGTGCACAAGGATTTCTATCAGAAACTCAGCGAACAATATCCGGATCTCACCCCGAACGAAACCAAATTGTGCGCGTTTCTTCGCCTGAACATGACCACCAAGGATATCTCGGCCATTACCTTCCAGTCGGTGAAGAGCATACAGGTGGCCCGTGCCCGGCTGAGGAAAAAGATGGATATATCGCGGGACGAAAATCTGGTTTCACTGCTGCAGCAATTGTAGCTATGTCGGGAATTTCTCTGCCAATTATGGGGGAAGCCCTGATTCTATCGTATTTAAACATCACAGGTTATCCTGTGTTGCTTCCGACCACTGATTTTGTTAATTGATCGGGCACAAATGGCTGGCTTCAATAAGAATTACATATCATCCATTGAAAGGCCTTTATACTCAATTGCGTAGTTTTTCAGCTCCCGGGTACTCAGCATCATTTCAGCAGCCTTCTCTTTCAGCAGGTTATACCGGATATGCTGTGCGTTGCGTTTTATTTCAATGATCTGAGCTTTCTTCTCTGTTTCGTTAAGTACAAGCAGATCTATTTCGCTTTTTCCTGCCTTGTCCCAGTACCCGCCAATTCTGGTTATACCACCCTGTTCAATAAACTTATCGCGGAAATACTTTTCCAGCACTCTGCCGCTATAGGTTGAATAATCCCGCTCGATAATTTTCCGGAGTTCATTGAACTGGTTGATTTCAATGATGTGGCTGTACTTGTAGATAAACCTGAACCAGAACGTTAGAAAATTGTCTTCAATCCCGTATCGTATGTTTTTGGTTTCCGATCTGGCAAAAACCGGTAAACTTTTCGTCAGAAGGCCGTAGTCGTGTTCCATACGTGTTAGATACCCTCCGACTTCCTTGCCTACAACAGCTTCAATTTTGCTCCTGGTATTGTCTCCGCGGGCAATAGCCGACAGAATGGTAAAATAGACTGCATAGTCCTTGCCGAATTCTTCTATCAGCATGCTTTTTCCATCTGCAATAAATGCAGAGTCCTCTCTTATCATCAGGTCAAGCATACCACTGCGGGTCAGGGCGTTGTTGTCAACAAAAAGCTGAACGTATTTGGCTACCCCTCCGGAAAACGCATACAAAGCCAGCAAATCCTCTGCAGAATAGGCCGGATTGTTCTCTTCAATGATTGTTTTAAGAACCGAGACGCTGAAAGGCTTTACTTTTAAAAAACCTGTGGCACGGCCAAACAACGGTGCATTATAGTCTTCAAAAATCCTGTGCATAAGTGAATGAACAGAACCGCAGACAAGAAGATTCATGCGGCTTTGACCTTTCAGCATATCCCAGTCGCGTTGCATATCGTTGTAAACAGAAGGATTAATGTTCCGAAACTCCTGAAACTCATCAATAATCAGGTTGAAAGGCCGGGTAACAGAAAGTTGCAAAAGAAATCTGAACACCTGTCCAAATCCGCTTACATTGCCCAGAATCGGTATCTGGAGTTTATCTGAGATTTCCTGTTGAAAATCTTCGAAGCGTTCTTTTCCTTAAATCGTGGGACAAAA
>CALMDN010000050.1 GCA_937864935.1 uncultured Bacteroidales bacterium | reverse complement strand
AGCAGACCGGGAGGTGAAAACCATCGGGTAATGATCAATAAACCAGCCTGTTCAGGTTAATGCTAGGCACTCTGTAACTGATTATCAGCGAACTAAGCCGGTATAAAATCCGGTGGTGAATCCGAATAATTCAGATAAGCTTTTTTAGTCTGATGCGGGTAAGCTGTGTTTTCCCTTCACGGCTGATGAGCAAGGCCACTCTGGCGCCCTCCCTTTCGCTCAGCAGCCTGTTTACCTCGCCCAGCTTCATGGTGAGGGTACTTTTGTTGTCGATCGACAGCAGGATATCCCCGGGCTTCAGGCCCGCTTCATCGGCCGGCGAATCTTTAATGATATCGCTGATTTCAAACACATTGAAATGCGATTCTATGGTGCGGAAGGTGATGCCGCTCATGTTGTACTCAAACGGCTGGTTGAATTTATTGCCTTTGCGGAGTATCATCCGTTCGCGCGAATAGTCGAAAGTGACCACAAACCGCGACAGGGCGCCGGCCCCGAGGGTCCCGTGCCTGCCTTCCACTGCTTCATTGTTGCCGGGCATGTAATCGTCGGTGAAGGAGGCAATAACATTGTCAAGCCTGTAATTGCCCAGCATCAGCCAGCCAACACGGGCAAACCTTCCGTGCATGCTGCCTGCCAGCCCTTTCCCGATGACCGCTTCCACCGACTTCAGGGGCTTGTAGTCACCAAGGCTGTCGTTCTCGAGCAGGAGGGGATGGTTGGCCCCCGAGTCGATCATGAGCCAGACATCGATGATGCGGCCATCGTCGAGCTCCACCCGGGAGGTCATGTGGGGCTTGCCGCGGCTGGTGCTGATGGGGATCACCTGCGCCCTGGCCGGAATCCGGTAGCTTGCTGCATCCTGAAAGGTGAGCATATTGCGGTCGTAATTGGTGGTCACAACCATGTTCCTGAATTTGTCGATTCCGATCAGGCCATGGACCTTGGTGCCAATGTATTCCTCCAGCGAAAAATAATCCTGGTTGAGCATGATCAGGTTAAACAGGGAGGGAACCAGACCCTTCACGGAAATCTTCACCGGGCTGGTGATACAGGCTTCAAGCACCTCCAGGGTACCTGGCGCATTTACCCTGAAACTGCGTACGCAACGCCCGGCCAGCTCATTCACCACATCCATGTCGGTGATCACCACCCCTTCTACCCCACTGTCGAGAATCAGCCTGACGGGAATGGAATCACTGATCAGGGCATCGATCACAACCAGGTTGTCGAAATTTTCAAAATTCACCGTCACCTTATTTTTCCCATAAGGCAGGACAAACTGATTGAATTGCCCCCACACAGGCAGAACAGTGAAAACCAACAGCCACGGAGCCAGCCGCCTGCAAATCCGGTGTATGACATTCAGGTGATTCATCTCAGTGTTTTCAGGGTGGTTGGCGTTACTAAATTAAAAAACAAATCGTGCATGGATAACAGGCCAATAAAAATTAAATTTGCAAAACAAGCCAGC
The DNA here is from genome assembly GCA_937864935.1 of uncultured Bacteroidales bacterium. GTDB lineage: Bacteria > Bacteroidota > Bacteroidia > Bacteroidales > Lentimicrobiaceae > Lentimicrobium. The sequence goes on along the minus strand of CALMDN010000050.1, from coordinate 4,380 downwards.
AAACCACCAAAACCTTATATACAAATGATTACCAACCCTTTAGAAAGAATTAAATCCGCCTGGCAGGAACTCTATCCGGGAAGTGAAAACCTCGCGAAACTGGAAGTCCTGCTGGAGGAACTCGAAAATGCCAGGAAAGATTCACCCTTTGATGCCCAGCCTGAGGGCTGGTACAAAGATGCAGTTATTTATTCGCTCTATGTTGATTTTTTTGCCGGCACCTTCGATGGTCTCACCGAAAAGCTCGACCACCTGAAATCTCTGGGCGTCAACTGCCTGTGGCTGTTACCCATCCTCGATTCGCCCATGCGCGATGCCGGATTCGACATCCGTGACTACCGCAACATCCGGGCTGAGCTGTTCGGCTTTGACCCCAACACCGAAGCCACGGTCAAGCAGCAGGCCTTCCGTGAATTCCTGGCCGAAGCCCATTCCCGCGGCATCCGGGTAATCTTCGACATCGCCATGAACCACACCTCCGAAGAGCACCCCTGGTTCGTAGAGTCCCGCAAAGGGCCCGGTAATCCTTACCGCGATTATTACATCTGGAACAAAGACACCAACCGGTACAGGGAAACCCGTTTGCTGTTCAAGGGGATGTGCCCCAGCAACTGGGAAAAAGACGGCGAATGGTATTTCTTCCACCGCTTTTTTGAGTTCCAGCCCGACCTCAACTACAAAAACCCCGATGTGCTGATCGAGGTCTCCCGCATACTCCTGTTCTGGCTCAGTCAGGGTCTGGATGGATTCAGGGCCGATGCCATCCCTTACATCTGGAAAGAAGAGGGAACCGATTGCGAGAACCTGCCCCAGACCCACACCATCATTAAAATTTTCACGGCAGTACTCGACCATGTGCGCCCCAACACCCTGCTGCTGGCCGAAGCCTGTCAGCCACCGAAAGAGGTGGTCAGGTACTTCGGCAATGGCGATGAGTGTCATGCCGGCTACCATTTCCCGCTGATGCCCATGATCTTTAAGGCGCTGGCAATTCAGGATGCCGCACCGGTACACAACATCCTCGACCCCTCGGTAACGCCGGAAATAAACACAGAAAATCAATGGTTTATGTTCCTGCGTCTGCACGATGAACTCACCCTTGAGATGGTCACCCCCGAAGACAGGGCCATCATACACGGGCACTACTGCAAAGACCCGCGCTGGGATTTCAGGGTAGGTGAAGGCATTTCTGCCCGCCTCGCCGAGCTGCTCGACCGCGACCCACGCAAAATCGCCCTGGCTTACAGCATCATGCTCACCCTGCCGGGAACCCCCATCATCTATTATGGCGATGAGTTCGGAAAACTCAACAACGAGGAGTTCTACGAAAGTTTCAAACTGGAAACCGGCAAAGACGACACCCGCTACTTTGTGCGTGGTCCCCTCGACTGGGCAGCCGCTGAACGCGGACTGGCAGACCCGGCATCACTCACGGCACAGGTGAACAGCGCGCTGAAATCGCAGATCGCCCTGCGCAACCAGTGGCCGGTGTTCGGCCGTGGCAGCAACGAATGGGCTACCATCGAAATCTCCCCGCGTTCCGGGAGTGAGAAGCCGCTGCTGGCCTATTTCAGGTCGATGCCCGGCGAAAGGGTGCTGGTGATCAACAACCTCTCCGGCAAGGAGATTACCATCAAGGCCATCGAAGACGGAAATACCGAATTCACCGACCTGTTCACCAACAAAGTGGTGCAAACCCCGTTCACCCTGCCACCATACGGCTACCTGTGGCTTGAAGCCTGAAACTTTTTATCGTGCATTGATCAAAGTGTTCAATCAAGTGTTTATTGCTCAAACAATCAAATCATCATGCTGAAAATGTCAAACGCCATCACGAAAACAAATTTCAACCTTCCGGGACAAACCTCGCTCTATGTTGGCAAGGTCCGCGATGTTTACAACATAAAAGGGGAACTGCTCATCATGGTTACCACCGACAGGATTTCAGCCTTCGATGTGGTGCTGCCCAAGGGCATTCCCTACAAAGGCCAGGTGCTGAACCAGATTGCCTCGAAATTTCTCGATGCCACCGCCGATATTCTGCCAAACTGGAAGATTGCCACACCCGACCCCATGGTAACGGTTGGCCGTTTCTGTGAACCCTTCAAGGTAGAAATGGTGATCCGCGGTTACCTTTCGGGACATGCCTGGCGCGAATACAAGGAAGGCAAACGCAGCATCTGTGGCATTGCCATGCCCGACGGCATGAAAGAGAACGACCGCTTTCCCGAGCCCATCATCACCCCGACCACCAAAGCCAGTGTCGGGCACGATGAAGACATCTCCCGCGAGGAGATTCTGCGTACCGGACTGGTGCCGGAAGAGGAATACCTGAAACTGGAAGACTACACCCGCCGTTTGTATCAGCGGGGCACCGAAATGGCCGCCCAGATGGGACTCATTCTGGTGGATACCAAATACGAATTCGGTAAGGACGACAACGAAATCTTCCTGATCGATGAGATTCACACCCCCGACTCCTCACGCTATTTCTACCTCGAAGGCTACGAACGGCGTCAGGCTGCCGGCGAGGCCCAGAAACAGCTCTCCAAGGAGTTTGTCCGCGAATGGCTGATTGCCAACAACTTCCAGGGAAAGGAAGGGCAGCAGATGCCCGAAATGACCGACCTGTTTGTAAACCAGGTTTCTGAGCGCTACATAGAACTGTACGAGAGCATCACCGGCTCCGCCTTTGAACGTTCCGACATCAGTGATGTTCCGGCCCGGGTTGAAAGCAACATCCTGAAGTTCATCACGGCCTATTACAGATAAAACTGCATTGGTCCTATGCCGGTTACCCGGCAGAATTCCCCGTTGTGACCCATCATAGCGGGGATTTTTTTATAAGGGCCGTTTAGGAATACCATTGGTTGAGCCTGCTCCGAAAATTCGAAGAAGAAGATTTGACACCATCCCGATGGCCTCGGGACACCAGGACACCAATCTGCCTGAATTCAGGCAGACAGGCCTGCCTGACTGCCTGACGCAGTCAGGCAGTCAGGTTTGTGTTTTTGTGTTTTGGTGTCGAAAAACCAGTTTCCGGATTGGGCTTCTGGTTTGAATTACAACAGCGAGCTCCGCAGATGATCGGCTTTCGCAGCCTTGCCGGCTTCACCCCTTTCGCGGCAGAGGTAGGAAAGGAGGCTGAACAGCTTGTCGATCACCACACAATTGTCGGCAGGTCGGAAATAATGCTCACCCGATTTGATGTTCATGCGCTTGAGCAGCGACACAATTTCGTTGCGGGTGAACACGCTGCCGCGGTTCTCGGGGTTGATGTAAAACATCACCCTTGGCAGTTCGCCTTCGGGGGTGGTATGCTCATCGAGCCAGGCCATCACATAGCGCTCACCCGGGAGCAATACCGGGTACACCGGCATCCGAAGGCTTTGCGCGAGAATGGTGTAGAGCAGGCCGATGGTGAAGGAATAGCCCGTTTTTGACTCCAGCACATTGCTGAGAAAAAGAAACCTGGGGTCGGAGGACTGCTCAGCCGGCAGGCGGTACTGATGCAGGTCAAACACAATGTGGTTGAGCACCTTTACCTTTTCAAGGGCAGTAAGGTTGTCGTTGAGTTCGAGCCAGATATCGCGGCCGATGAGCTGTACCTGCTGCCGCAGGCTTTCAGGGAGGATGTTCTGATACTGAAACCTCGTGAAAAGAATGCAGGCTTCCAGCAGGTCACCCTTGTTGAAATGTGCCCAGCGGGTGAGGTCGAGAAACAGCTGATCGTACTGAATGTTGTGGATGATGTCTTCGATGCGCTGCTGAACCGAATTGTCGAAGGTGTTTTCCCAGGCACTTTCCAGCATGGGAACGGCCGTGGTGCCGTATGAGAAGATCTGATCGCGCACCTTCAGAAACGAGCCGTGGTCGGGCTCATCAAGCAGGCTGATCAGGGCCTGTAGTTTCGGATCGGTTTCAGGGGCAGCGTTCATGTCACAAATATAAGGCACGAAAACACCGGTCTCCGCATCCTGTCTGACACAATTTATCAACAAGCGGTTGTTAGGTAATCTGCTGTATGCCAAAAACTTTAAAACATGCCCCAAAAGCAGGCATCAGCTGCGGGCGAGCCGCTCAAGAACCGTTTCGATGAGCGCTTCGATCACCGGGTGATAGTCTTTGCTGTAGGTTTTCTCAACCCGGTTAGCCACAATCGCACAAACCGTGAGGGTGCGGTGGCCGAGCATCTTTCCCAGTCCGTAAAGGGCAGAGGTCTCCATCTCAAAGTTCAGCACTTTCCGGCCGTTGAAGTCAAAACCGGCAATGGCACTGTTCAGGTCAGGATGGGTGGTTTCCAGACGCAGTACCCTGCCTTGGGGGCCGTAGAAGCCCGGTGCGGTTGTGGTCATTCCATGAATAAAACCTGCACCGATG
>CALMDN010000049.1 GCA_937864935.1 uncultured Bacteroidales bacterium | reverse complement strand
CCATCATTCCAACATTTCAATCCTGCATTGTCTCTCACAATACCCTTCGGAATACAGAAATATAAACCTGCATACCATTACTTACCTGAAAGAACACTATCCGGAATACACCATCGGCTACTCCGACCATTCCATTGGCATTGTAATTCCAGCCATGGCTGTCGGATTGGGTGCAGCAATAATCGAAAAGCACATCACGCTTGACCGCAATATGAAAGGTACCGATCATCGCGGATCGCTAGGGGTTGAAGGGATATACAGGATGGTACGTGATATCCGTAATGTTGAAATGGCCCTGGGTGAAAAAGCATTCTTTATCAGTGATGCAGTCACTGAAACCCGTGTAAAACTCGAACGCTCACTGGCTACCATCAGGCCGGTAAAATCCGGTGATATGATTACGGAGGACAATCTGCACATGTTGAGCCCGGGCGATGGTTTTAAATGGAGCCAAAGAAATGAGATTGTTGGCAGTAAAGTTTTGGCGGATATCCCGGCCGATGAAGTTATTTACCCTAATATGCTGACTAAATGAACATTAAACTGGTAATTACCGATATCGACGGGGTTTGGACCGACGGAGGCATGTATATTGACAACACCGGAAATGAATTTAAAAAATTCAACACCAGCGACAGCGCAGGTGTTCTCATGCTCAGGGGGCTTGACATTCCCCTCGCCATTATCACAGGTGAGGACACTGAAATAGTGAGGCGACGGGCTGAAAAACTGAAGGTGAATTACCTTTTTATGGGCATCCGGAATAAACTGCTGGTGGCAACCAATCTTTGCAAAGACCTTGGCATCAGCCTCGAAGAAACAGCATACATTGGTGATGATATCAACGATATTTTGTTGCTCAGGGCTGCCGGACTGAGTGCAACACCTGCCAATTCGGTTGAATATGTCAGAAAAGAAGCCATGTGGCGGCTTGAAAAGAAAGGCGGTGAAGGTGTGTTCAGAGAGTTTGTCGAAAAAATCGTCAATGAAATGGGCGCTTTCGACAAGGTGATGAAAGCCTATTTTGACAGGGTCAACGGCTACAACGGATAATCTCCAGTATCCGTTCAGATGTCATACCATCAACCCGGTAAGCATTCCTTCTTATAAAATCGTTTGCAGCCTTTTCATCAGTGCTGAGTTTACCTGAAAGAACTCTTTTTATAGTTTCCGATAATTCCCCTGCATTGGTAGCCTTAAAAGCCACCTGTTGGCGGATGTACCCCTGAATATCCTGTTCAAGATGATCGAGAATGATGAGGGGTTTGTTGAAGTAAACGGCTTCAGCCCCCACGGTGGAGAAGCAGGTAATCAGCAACCGGCAGGTGGCTATCAACAGGTAAAGATCCGTGTCAGTTGCAATAGAATAATTTTCGCAACCTGCCTGTTTTGCAATACGAATATAATAATCCGGATCTGAGACTTCGGAAGGATGCAGTTTAACAATCAGGTGAACATCGCGCTGATCCTTTACTGACTCAAACACATCAAATGCTGCCCGCTCACGCAACAACGGATCCTGCTGAAGCTGTGATGCAAAAACAATGATTTCACCCGGGGGCAGATTCAAACGGGTTTTCAGGCTTTGCTGCTCCCTGAGTAAAACCGGGATAATATCGGTTCGTGATTGCCCTGCGACTTCCAGGCTATCTGCCGGGTAACCGGCAATGTTTATCAGAAAATCCTTCCAGTAATCACCCCATACAATGGTAGTATCGCAAAGAATACCGTTGTTGATTTCAGAGGCAGTATAAAGATAAGCCGGGTGCAGATCGTGAATGTTGCCGTGCTGAATCCCTATGGTTTTTATTTGGCTTGCTTTTGCGGCATCGAGTATGCACCGCACCGCAGGACTGTTCTCATCAATGGTTGTGATACTCAGATAATGCTTCCGGTTGAAGAACCTGCGCCAGGCAAGGTTCTTGAAAATATACAGCCTGGTAGCCGGATGAAACTGCCGGATGCGCCTCAATATCCATGCTTCACGCCCGGCATTGTATTCCTGAATGAGAGATGAAAGTAAAGTCCGGAAATTTTTATCTGATCTTCTGAATTCATGCCACACCGATGGTACAAACATTGCCTTCAGCAGAATATACTCACCCGGGATCCTTTTGAGAGGTTTCCTGGTATTGACAAACATCCATTTCCTGAATTTAAACGGCCTGTCTTTCTCAAACTTTGGAGTCTCAAGCTCGTCAATTACGGCAAAATCGTCCCCGGCCTTATCAAAAACATACGCCAGGTTGTAATTCTCAGGTTTGATTTCCAGTGTTTTAAGATCGAGGCAAGGTTGTTTAATGGAGCGATCAAGCAGTAAATGGCTGGCTTTTACTGACTTGAATGAATGTAACAATCCTTGTAAAAACCTGATCTTTAAATAGACTAAATACTTGAACATTGCTGGGAAATTCTTACGTTTTGAATTTCCCCTTACCGGGTAATGGCAGCTTACATTTTCAGGAAGAGTCGTATGTATATGAAGTTCAGGTCCATCGGTAAACCAGAGAACAATATCAAAACGCTTTGAAAAATCAATGGCCATTTCAGCCTCATAAGCCAGATTGCGGAGCATAAAATAAATCCTGTACTTATGATATTGCCACAGACTCATCCCGTTTACAGTAAGCCAGTTAAACATGGGCATCCCTTTGTGGTCAGTCTCCCCAAATGCCAGCAAATTTTTCATTTCGCTGTAGTTGATTGACCGCTTGATTTCAGGATCCTGAACAACCACCGTTACGGGAAAAGCAAGACGGATGGTGCTGGTGGTAAATACTTCTGTGCCGGGATCGCCCTGAATCATCCGCAGGATTTCAAGCTGTTCATTCCTGGAAATTTCCCGGTTGATTACGATGGCCGTTGTCATATTTTTCTGAATAATCCGGCAATCTCACGACGATAAAGCAGTACCAGTGATACCAGCAGCACCGTTACCGAAGCTGAAGCAGTGATGTACTGGTTAAGACCGTAAAACTCTTTAATGATTTCAAATAAAATGATCGCTGAAACACAGACAAGCGGACTATACATCAGTTTCCAGAGGTTCCAGCGGATCGGGGCAATCCGTTGAGCATAAAAGTAGACACCAATTACCTGAAGTATATCTGAAACCATAATAGAGATAACAGCTCCATAAATCATCAGATATGGGATCAACAGGAAATTAAGTATGACATTCAGCGACAGGGTTACCAGGTTGAGGTAAAGAAAAAACCGGGTTTTCTTTTCATAATAAACTACCAATGAAAAGATTACGTATTGTGTCCGGGGGAGGTATCTGATAAAAATAAGTGCAATAAACGCCGATGCAAACCTGACATCGGTTTCATAGAAAAATGTCAGGTAGAGCATTACAGGAATTATGGCCAGAGCAATCAGGGCCTGAGACTGAGCCATCAGCATGTTGGACATTGATTTTATTTCTTCTTCACGCACCCTTATTCCTTCTTTCATATACCTGAAAATCTCAGGCTGTGTGGCTCCCTGCAGGCCCTGCATAATGATCTGCATTCCCATCGCAAAGTTGACAGCTGTAAAATAAATCCCCAGATCGGATGGAAACTTCTCGAGAAAGTATTTATCTGCAAAGGTGAGGCCCCACGAAAGTAATCCATACTGAAACAGCGGCCAGGCAAAACGGTTCATGGAGGCCATCAGGTTCCGGTTGTAAAGGAAACCACACTTCCGGTATGAATAAATCAGAACTCCGGCTGAAACCACACTGCTGCCGATGGCACTGCCATAAACATAACCGAGGAATGACATTTCGAAGTAAAACAATCCGATTAACTGGAAACCGGTCCTGACCAGAGCTGTTGCCAGATTTACGACAATAAAGGCCTTTACCCGCTTTTCATTCCGGTAAAGCGTTGCCGCCGAAATGTTTACAGATCTGTTGATGCCCGTAATGATGGCTGCAAAGCCATAGGTGCTGAAATCCCGAAGTCCTTCCTGTGAAAAAAGGTTCCCGATGTAATTTCGAAAAATAAATGCAAGAACGATCAGAAAGAAACCACGCAGAAGAATTGAGCTATATACAGAGGAAACCAGGTTGTTATACCCCTTCCGGTCGTCGTTAACATCGTAGAAAAACCGGGAAATGGCATTGCCCATCGAAAAAAGAGAGATGGTGAAGGCCAGCGAAGTAATCATCTCGGCCATCCCGATGTGGGCAAAATCAATGGCATTGAGCCTGCTGTTGCCCTCTATTACAGGCTGTATCAGTACCTGGATAACAGGAGGTACCGCAGCAACCGCCGTGTAGATCAATGATAGCTTAAGATGCTCCTTAACGTTTACGCTCCTCATCAGGTGGTAGTAAACAGCAAAAATAGTCTTTCTATGTCCCGGTTGAAACCAAAAAGTTAATTTATCGGATTGGAACGCAGTAATGTGACGGCATACAGTGTCCGATCGGTGAGGGCCGACCCCATCAGGTCGCACTTATTGTATTCGAGAACAACAAAATAAACCCCTTCCGGACATTCTGAATTCAGGTATCGTCCATCCCAGGCCTCTTCCATATCATTCGTTGTAAACAGTATCACACCCCAGCGGTTCGCAATCGTCATCTTATACTGACTTGATCCTGATATCAATGGCTTGAACTCATCGTTATATCCATCGCTGTTTGGGGTAAAAGCATTGGGAACAACCAGGCTGAATTCGCAGCAGGGATAGATAAGTATATCCTCAGTAACAGCGCAATTATCAGAGGTTGTCGCTTCAAGTGAATACAGGCCCGGCACTGTTACCCGGTAAGTACTGTCAGGGCTTCCATCCTGCCAGGCATAGGTATCAAAACCTGAAGACTGAAGCAAAATGCCGGTATCATCGCACAGCATCACATCAGGGCCAAAATCCAGTTCCGGGACAGAAAAGACTTTAACCTTTGAGGTATCGATTGAAAAACAACCATTTGAATTTGTTTTCCTTACCCAGTAATCGCCCGGGGAATCAACTGTTATCTGTGATGAAGTGCTCTGGTTACTCCAGTCAAACTGAAATGAGCCATTGCCCGCATCGATGGTTGCATTCTCCCCGGGACAAAAGCTTAAGGAATCAGGGAGTGCCAGTGGAGGATTATCCCAGACTGTTACGCTGATTTCCCTGAAAAACTGAATGCCGGCTGCCGACATGGTAAATGTAACATCATAGACTCCGGGGCTACTGAAAATATGCACCGGTGCGACAACTGCCGATGTATTGCCGGGGCTGACAGGATCATCAAAGTCCCACAACATCCAATCAAGGTTAGCCTGAAGATCGGGTGAGAGCCAGGCATTAAAAGCGGAGGGTGTATTTTCGCAACTATTGGTGGCTTCAATGGAAAGTGAAACATCGAAATACGACTGAATAAATGTGGGCAGGCCCATAAATGAAGCTCCGGTGCCCAGATGAATGGCCTCATCCACATAATTGCAGCCGGTTCCTTCAACTTCCGGATTGTTTATGACTCCGAGGTATTTTGTAGAACTGGTAGGTCTGTTATACCGTGCTACATATATTTTACTGTCGGGCCCGAGTTGAAGGGCACCA
>CALMDN010000048.1 GCA_937864935.1 uncultured Bacteroidales bacterium | reverse complement strand
CTGCTACTGTGCCTGAACCGTTGTCGTCGGCTCCCGGCGCGGTGGAGCCTGAAGGCATGTTGTCGTAATGTCCGCAGATTATGAACTCTTTCTCAGGGTATTTTATGCCTGTTTTGGTGGCAATCACATTCTCGCCACGGTTTCCGCTGAACGTCTGAACCTCAGGGGTGTAGCCGTATTCGCTGAACTTCTCAAAGATAAAGTCGGCTGCTTTGGCATTGTTCGGGTTCAGGTAATGCCGCGACTGAATGGCTGAGGTAATTCCATTGATGGTAACCGTGGTATCACCTGCCAGCTGACGGATAAGCAGCAATACGGAATTGTGATCAGCCAGTTGCGACAAGGAATCCACAAAAGGGCTGTAAGCGAGTTGAGCCTGGGTTTTTATGCCCGGAAATGCCATAAGGCTGATCAGTGTCAGAATTCTTAAATGTCTCATAATGAAACAGTTTATAATGTGATGCGCTGCTATTCGTTCTGCCCGTGGCAGTTTTTGTATTTCTTGCCGCTTCCGCAGGGGCAGGGGTCGTTGCGTCCTACCCTTTTTTCCACCCTGATGGGTGCCGTTACCTGTTGCTCCGAAGTGCGGCCGGCCTGCGAAAGCATGTCGGTTCTTTCCTCCTTGAGCTTGCTGTGGTCGGTTCTGCGGGGTGCCTGTGCTTCCTTTACCTGTGAAGGCTCCTGTATCGGCAGGTTGGCCTTGATGATGAAGCTGGTGATGTCGCGGTTTACTTTCTGAATCAGGTTTTTAAACAGCTGGAACGATTCGAACTTGTAGATCAGTAACGGATCCTTCTGCTCATAGGTAGCATTTTGTACCGAACTTCTGAGCTCATCCATCTCGCGCAGGTGCTCTTTCCAGGCATCATCGATCACACCCAGGGTTACACCCTTCTCTATGGCAAGCGTGAGTTCACGTCCTTTATCGTGGTAGGCTTTTTTCAGGTTGGCCACCACCTGCATCTGATGGATGCCGTCGGTAATCGGAATGGCAATGTTCTCGTAGCGGGTTTCGTTCTCAAACACCTCTTTGATCACCGGATATGCCCGGTCGGCCAGGTTGTTGCACTTGATGCGGTAATTGCTGTAAACCCGGTTATACAACTCCTCTACCAGGTCGTCCTTTTTGCGGGCCAGAAACTCCTGCTCATCAATGCCGGGTTCAGTAGCCAGTGTTTTCAGCAGTGAGAGCTGATATCCTTCAAAATCGCGGTCTTCCTGATGGCTCGACACGATGTTGTCGCATACATCGTACAGCATGTTGGAGATATCCACAGCAAGCCTCTCCCCGTAAAGGGCATGGCGGCGCTTGCGGTAGATGACTTCACGCTGTGAATTCATAACATCGTCATACTCAAGCAATCTTTTGCGGATCCCGAAGTTGTTTTCTTCAACCTTTTTCTGTGCCCTTTCGATGGATTTCGTGATCATCGAATGCTGGATAACTTCCCCTTCCTTCAGTCCGAGGCGGTCCATAATACCGGCTATTCTCTCCGATCCGAACATGCGCATAAGGTCATCTTCGAGGGCAACAAAGAATTGTGAACTTCCGGGGTCTCCCTGACGTCCGGCACGTCCGCGTAACTGCCGGTCAACACGCCGCGATTCGTGACGTTCGGTGCCTATGATGGCGAGTCCGCCGGCTTCTTTTACACCAGGGCCTAATTTGATGTCAGTACCACGACCGGCCATGTTGGTGGCAATGGTTACTGTTCCGGCACGACCGGCTTCGGCAACAATATCGGCCTCTTTCTGGTGCAGTTTGGCATTCAGTACATTGTGCTTTATTTTGCGCAGGGTGAGCATACGGCTCAGCAATTCGGAGGTCTCAACTGAGGTTGTACCTACCAGTACCGGACGGCCCTTGTTGATCATATCCACGATCTCATCAGCCACGGCGTTGAATTTCTCACGCTTGGTCTTGTAAACAAGGTCTTCACGGTCGTGCCTAACGATCGGTTTGTTGGTTGGGATCACCACCACATCGAGTTTGTAGATGTCCCACAACTCCCCGGCTTCGGTCTCAGCAGTACCGGTCATACCGGCCAGTTTGCGGTACATCCTGAAGTAATTCTGCAGGGTAACCGTGGCATAGGTCTGGGTGGCAGCTTCTATCTTCACATTCTCTTTGGCTTCTATGGCCTGATGCAAACCGTCGCTGTAACGGCGCCCTTCGAGGATACGGCCGGTCTGCTCATCAACAATTTTTATCTTGTTGTCCATCACCACATATTCCACATCGATTTCGAAAAGGGTGTAGGCTTTCAATAACTGGTTGACCGTGTGAACCCTTTCGGATTTGACGGAATACTCACGCATAAGCTCGGCTTTCTTTTCGAGCTTTTCACTGTCGGTAAGGCCTGATTTCTCGAGCTCGGCAATTTCAGCCCCGATGTCAGGGAGGATATAGAAGCGGGGATCCTGGTATGATGAGGTAATCAGGTCGATTCCTTTTTCGGTCAGTTCAACGGTGTTGTTTTTCTCATCGATCACGAAGAACAGCTCATCGTCGATGATGTGCATGTTTTTCGATTGCTCCTGCATGTAGTAGTTTTCAGTTTTTTGCATAAGGGCGCGCATGCCCGGCTCACTGAGGAACTTGATAAGGGCTTTGTTCTTAGGCAGACCGCGGAAGGAACGAAACAGCTGCTCTCCGCCTTTTTTCTCATTTTCAGGATTCGAGGTATCGGCCAGCAGGGTTTTGGCTTCCGATAGCAGTTTGGTTACGAGGTTTCGCTGTACCTCATAAAGTTTCTTAATTTCCGGTTTCAGCTGCTCGAATTCCTGATTGTCGCCCCTGGGGGTCGGTCCGGAAATGATGAGGGGTGTTCGGGCATCGTCGATGAGCACCGAGTCAACCTCGTCAACGATGGCATAATTGTGCGGTCGCTGCACCAGCTCCTCGGGATTGCGGGTCATATTGTCCCTCAGGTAATCGAAGCCGAATTCGTTGTTGGTGCCAAAGGTAATATCTGCCAGATAAGCCTGGCGGCGGGCTTCCGAATTGGGCTCGTGCTTGTCGATGGTGTCAACCCTTAGCCCGTGAAATTCATACAGCACACCCATCCATTCCGAGTCACGTTTGGCCAGGTAATCGTTCACTGTAACAACATGCACCCCTTTGCCCGGAAGGGCATTCAGGTATACAGGAAGGGTAGCAACCAGTGTTTTTCCTTCACCGGTGGCCATTTCTGAGATCTTGCCCTGGTGAAGCACAATACCACCAATAAGCTGGACATCGTAATGCACCATGTCCCAGGTAATCTGGTTGCCGCCGGCTACCCATTTGTTGTGAAAAATGGCCTTTTCACCATTGATTTCAACGCTTGCCCGTGTTGCTGCCATATCGCGGTCCATCTGGGTAGCGGTAACTTCAACAAATTCATTTTCCTTGAAACGACGGGCGGTTTCCTTCACCACGGCGAAGGCCTCCGGAAGAATCTCATTGAGCACCCGTTGGGTGATTTCGTAATTCTCGTTTTCGAGCTGGTCGATGCTGGTGTAAATCCGCTCCTTTTCGTCCATGTCCATTTCCGGATCCGATTCAATCTGCTCCCTGAGTCCGGAGATGACCTTTTCCTTTTCTTCAACTGCAGCAGCAATTTTATTCCTGAACTCGGCTGTTTTCTGCCTGAGCCCGTCGTTGCTGAGTTTTTCGATATCGGGGTAAACTTCTTTGATCTTGTTCAGGATGGGGGTAATCTCCCTGATGTCTTTGTCGGATTTGGTTCCGAGCATTTTTTTTAAGAAAGAGAGCATAAAAGGTTTGTTTAACAGAAAGAGCCGGAATCAGCCCGGTGTTTTTTACAGGTTGACAACCTAACACAAAACATGCCGTGGCCGGCTTTCACCCGCAAAGTTATACAATTTAGAAACAGAGAATGATTAAATATCGGTTAAGGCGTAGCTAGGCTCACTACTTCGGCTGCACAAATGGCATGAAATAAAAAAGCCGCGACAGATTGTCACGGCACCTCTCTTTAATATTCATCTTCGTGGAAGAAGAAATCTTCCTTGGACGGGTAATCGGGCCACAGGTCTTCGATACTGTCGTAAACTTCTCCTTCGTCCTCAATTTCCTGAAGGTTCTCTATTACTTCCATAGGCGCACCTGATCTGATGCTGAAATCAATCAATTCTTCTTTCGTTGCGGGCCAGGGAGCATCCTCAAGTTTGGATGCCAGTTCTAATGTCCAGTACATTGTAAGGATAATTTACAGGTTAAAAATTTTGCAAAAGTAAGCTTATTTCAGTCAATTTCAATTTTAAAACGGGCATGGGAAATAAATGTTCAATCCATGCTGTAAAAATCATTTAAACCCTTGCTTTCCAGGTTGTTTCGATGGCGTTGTTGTCGTAAAGAAACTTCCTTGCAAGCACAAAAAAGAAATCTGACAGCCGGTTGAGGTATTTGATTACCTGCTCACCCTGCAGGGTGTCTGGTTCGTTTTCAACCAGCCTGATCGAAAGCCTCTCCCCGCGCCGGCAAACACACCTAGCTACATGGCAGAGCGACGATGCAGGGTGACCTCCGGGTAATATAAACGAAGTGAGGGCCGGTAAGGTTACATTCATGGCATCAATTTTCGATTCAAGCAGCAGAATATCTTCTTCAAACAGACCAGGCAGGGGCTTTATTTCTGCATGAGGGTCGGCAGCAAGCAACGACTCCGCCGTAAATATCCTGTCCTGTATCTCCAGCAGCAAGGTACGGGTTTCCTCATCAATCTCCTGATCCCGGATCAGGCCGATAAACGAATTGAGCTCGTCGAGTGTGCCGTATGCCTCTATTCTTTCATGATATTTAGGGACACGGGTTCCACCGATAAGCGACGTTTCTCCTTTATCGCCGGTTTTGGTATATATTTTCCATTCGGGATTCATCTGAACTGAAGGTTGGTTATTGCGGGGTCGGAAAAGAACAACATGCTGACCGGAATGTTCAGCGATGAATCACGATCCTTTGTAATAATTCATGGTCCTGATCTCTGCATTCATCTCATCAGAAGCAATGAGCCCGTCAGACAAACGCACAATGCGGTGGGCATGACGGGCAATGTCTTCTTCGTGGGTAACCAGAATGATGGTGTTGCCAGCCCTGTGGATCTCTTCGATCAGGCCCATAATCTCCACCGAAGTTTTTGAATCGAGGTTACCGGTAGGCTCGTCGGCCAGAATGATGGAGGGATTGTTTACCATGGCCCGGGCGATGGCGACACGTTGCCGCTGACCTCCGGAAAGTTCGTTGGGTTTGTGTTTCACACGGTCGGAAAGCTTCACGTTGTCGAGTACCTCCATGGCCCGCTGCAAACGGTCCCCTTTGGCATATCCGGCATAGATCATCGGCAGGGCTACATTCTCCAGGGCAGTAAGCCTCGGGAGCAGGTTAAATGTCTGAAACACAAAGCCGATCTCCTTGTTGCGGATTTCCGCCAGCTCATTGTCGGGCAGCTTGCTCACATCCATGCCGTTCAGCCAGTAGCTTCCGCCGGTAGGGGTGTCGAGACAGCCCAGCAGGTTCATCAGGGTTGACTTCCCTGAGCCCGACGGACCCATCAATGCCACATACTCATTCTTTTTAATGCTCAGATCCACCCCCCTGAGGGCGCGTACTACTTCAGTTCCTACCTTGAAAAAGCGGGTAATTCCGTCGAGGCGTATAATTTCCTGATTCATGCCGGATTTTTTATCTTAACGAACAAAAGTAGGAATAATTGTCAGAAACGGATGATAAAATGCTGTCTTCCCAGCTCCCTTCTGAAAAACACGATTCCCATCCAGAAAAGATCTATGCTGACCCTCACCGACTCATGTTTTCTGATTGTTTCCCAGGCTTCTTCCATCTCAGGAGACCAGTGAATATCGTGAAAAACGAACACTGAATCGTTGGCTGCATGTTTCTCGAGGCGGTTGAAATAACTGAGGGTTCCCTTTTTCGTGTGGTTGCCGTCGATAAAGGCAAAGTCGATCACCCCGGTGCGTTTCATCAGGCCGGGCAGCACCACATCAAAGTTGCCCATGGTAAATTCTGCGGCGGTGGCGCCCAGGGCTTTCAGGTTTTTTTCGGCAAATTCTGCAGTAGAAGCACAACCTTCCATCGCCAGAAAGGTGCTGTCGGGTGAGGCTGAAACCTGATACATTGAGCTTATTCCCAGGGAAGTGCCCATTTCGAGCATTACCTTTGGTTTGTAATACTTCACCATGCGGTGCAGCAACCTGCCCTGTTTTACTGGAATGCCCGACTGGGCGGCAATGTCTTTTACCCTGCGCAGACTGGTAGAGTATTTCGCCCGCCCTTTACCGGCCCCGAAATCAATCACCTCTACCAGGTTGGGGTTTCTCAGCAGCAGACCCCGCAGCTTTTCTACCTGCTGGTACTCAGGATGTTCACGTTTGTCGTTGAGTACATTGCACACAAAGTCAAACACAAACGGCGAATGTATGCCATGTTTGGTTTTGGCTTTCAACCTGTAGGTGAAATATCTGGATGCAATAAACAGCGGACGGCTTATCATGGGACAAATGTATAAAAAACTTAATCAGCCGCCCCAGGTTTCACGGTCGAGGCTACGGTAATGTATGGCTTCGGCAAGGTGGTCGGGCCGTATCTCCGGGCTGCTGTCGAGGTCGGCGATGGTGCGGGCCACCTTCAGGATGCGGTCGTAGGCCCTGGCCGAAAGACTGAGTTTTTCCATGGCATTCTTCAGCAGGGCATGACCGGCATCGTCAATTTTGCAGATGGTGCGCAGCATCTTGCTGCTCATCTGGGCATTGGCATGTACCTCGCGGCTCTCTTTGTAACGTTCTTCCTGTATCAGCCTGGCCTTTACCACCCGTTCGCGGATGGCATCGCTGCGTTCGGAAATCCTCACATCCGACAATTCGCGGAAAGGAACCGGCACCACCTCCACATGAATGTCGATGCGGTCGAGCAAAGGGCCCGAGATCTTGTTGAGGTATTTCTGCACCACCCCGGGAGCGCAAACACACTCCTTGTCGGGATGGTTGTAATAGCCGCAGGGGCATGGGTTCATGGAGGCCACCAGCATAAAGCTGGCCGGATATTCCACCGTGAGCCTCGCCCGGGAAACTGAAATCATGCGATCCTCGAGGGGTTGGCGCAACACCTCCAGCACCGTGCGCTTGAACTCGGGCAGCTCATCCAGGAAAAGCACCCCGTTGTGCGCCAGCGAAATCTCCCCAGGCTGGGGGTTGGATCCGCCCCCGACGAGGGCGACGTCGCTAATGGTATGGTGCGGACTGCGAAAGGGCCGCACCGAGATGAG
>CALMDN010000047.1 GCA_937864935.1 uncultured Bacteroidales bacterium | reverse complement strand
CCGTTCGGCCCCCAGATATTTCCTCCGGTAGAGTGGTGCAGAAACTTACCGCTTCTGAATAGTGTTTGTGAGTGAGTGGAGAGAGATACAAGAAAAACCGGAATAAGGATAAGAAAAAAGTAATGATTTTTTCTCATAACTTACCAAGTTCAATAAAAGTAAAAGATCAACAACCTGATGTTCAGGTATCAACAAAAATGGTTACAAATATACAATGAAAAACGTGTTGTGCGGTTGAGAACTTAACTAGTTAAATGTCAGGCTGAGCCTGTCTGCCGGGCATTCAGGCAGGCGGAGTCGAAGCCATATTTCGACTCCGCTCAATATGACTCAGTGTGAGTATTATAGCAATTCAACCGCACAACAAGTAATGAAAAATAAATCAGGAACCAGATTACAGGGATTGAAAACTGCATAAGAAGTAAATGCAATACCCGCAATCAGTATCACGGCAGATTAAAACAATCAAACACCTGATAATGTTTACGGGCAGGCATAAATCTGTGTATGAGTGGTAATCAGAACGGCAGGATTGCTCCTACAAAATTGATCTGATTGTTGTCTAATAATGAAAGGTCAGCAGTATCAACAAAACCATCACCATTTAAATCTTCAGGAAAGTAACCTATTGAGTACTCGCTGGAGAGGTTGTCAACCGGGGTAAAATCCGCAGTATCAACTACTCCGTTACGATCTACATCACTGCTGTATATTACAGCCCACCCATCAGGTACTGTAAGAAGATTATTTCCATAGGCTGAGGCAGGCTGATCAAAACTGTAATCAATCTCGCTTGCGCTGAACGAAACCGGGAAAGCAGATGTTGTTTCAATTGAATTCCTGTGCTTTATGGTAATGTAATAACTTCCCGAAAAGGCAGAAGGCACTTCAATACTGGCAAATCCATTGGTCATGAGTTCGGCATTCAGCACTGCATATTCTGTAACACTGTAATCGGCAGCATTGTGCAATTCAATATCAATAACATCGGCAATCCCTTCGCTGTAGCGTGGTCCATCCGCATCGAGTACCTGTTTCATAAGACCATTGCCGATATACAATCCTTCGAAAAGAACATTGACATTCAGAATCTTCGTCTGGTTTCCCTGCTCGTAAGCAATGGCTGCATTGAATATTTCGTTCACAAACTGAGGGGCAACCAATTGGGTGGCAGCGGCATTGGGATGGCTGTCAGAAGAACTAACAGCATACTCTGCCTTTTCGTAACCATTGGCATCCGCAAGCTTTTCAAAATAGTGGAAAACATAGATATTTGGTGGAAATGCCCCGATTTCCGGATCAAGGCCCTGGGCCAGGGTGTCTTTCATCCAGGTGGTGAATCGTTTCGCCAACGAAGCAGCATTTGGATTGGTTGCACCGGCTACCAGCGGGGCATTGGTCCACAGACCAAAGAAATTCTCCGGGTGACTTGCCATATCGCGCACAATATGTCTCATGTGCCACTTGTGATTGTACATGGTCTTCCGGGTATAATAGTTGGTATCGGCCGGAGAACCCATCCCTGTCATGGCCGATGACGGATAACATGACTTTACTACAACAATCTTATTGGAAGCAAGGATTGGCGCGATGTTGGCATTGGGATCGACGCCATCAAAGATTCGATGCCAGCGTTCCCATTCATTGTCGTTTGAAACAGGCGCACCTGGCCACCATTGTTCTGTCATACTTACAGCATTGCTTCCTGTATAGCCATGCGCCGCATTGTATAGGGCAATCTCATTGGGTATACTGGTCGATGAACCATTCGGCCCCCAGATGTTGCCTCCGGTGGAGTGGTGCAGAAATATTCCGCTTCTGAACTGTGTCTGCGATACCCCCCAGAAAGGAAGAACCAGCATCATCAGTATGTAAAGATATCTTTTCATTGCTCAGCTTTTTACCTTAAGATGACTAATTTACTGATCGGGAAAATAATATCCAACCATCATTTATGTGTTGACAGTGACCCTGCCCGCTCAATTTGCAGGTAAGATCAGACAGCAATTGGGGTTTGAAATAATGAAATAGGATAGATAAACTTCCCGGAAGTTCAAAGATACAGCTTTTTACAAAAAATCAAGCCCTTGCTTTAAGAATTTTTCATAGAAATCCAGTTATCTTTTGAAAATATTTTTAATAGTTTCTTATATATACTATTGAATATTAGTATTTTATACATTTAATATATACGACTTACTATCATTTGTTTTCACTCAAATCGGGCAATCTTTAACAAAAAAATAACATTGATGACACTTATCTTACTGAATGACAGCATAAAGGAAAGCATGATCAGCCATATTCCTGAACAGGCAGGAATATGGCTGATTCTGAAAAAACAATCAGTGTTAGCAAAAACCAGCCGACAAATCCCCTGACCCGGGGTACAAACTGCTGTTTTGCTTGAATCCGGCTGCCGCCTATTTTATCTCAGTTTCAATCCAGCCGGATCTGTCGGGTGGTGCAGGAGGAGTCACCTTCTTCACCGGATTGGCTTCCAGTTCTTTCAGTAAGACTTCCACAGCTTTTTCAATGCCTGGATCTATGCCCCTGGCCAGTTGTTCAGGGCGATCAACGACTTCGATATCGGGATAAACGCCGATGCCTTCGATGATCCATTCGCTGTTCTCGTTAAAAATCCCGAACCGGGGTACCGAAATGTATCCGCCATCCACCAGTCCGGCATTGCCTGAGATGCCCACCAGGCCACCCCAGGTGCGGGTACCAATGAGTTTTCCCAGACCGAGTTTCTTGAAATAATACGGGAAAGCGTCTCCACCGGAGGATGAGTAGCCATTGATCAGCATTACTTTCGGGCCATCGTGTGCAATGCCTGGTGCGCGTCCGGGAAGCAATCCGTTCTGATGCCAGTATGAGAGGGTCTTACGGTCAAGCAGATCGGCCATACGGTCGGGAATAAAACCGCCGCCATTGTAGCGGTCGTCGATGATCAGTGCCTCTTTGTCGTGGTAGGCGTACAAGCCCCGGTGCAACTCCCTGTTGCCTTCCACTGCGGTATTCGGGACATGAATGTATCCGATTTTTCCTCCCGACAATTTATCCACCAATGCCCTGCGTTCGTTCACCCAGTCGAGGTACATCAGCTCCAGTTCACTGCTGATGGGTTTGATCAGGAAGGTGGTAGCACCCTCAGCTGCAGCCGTGGCGTTGATCTGAATTTCAACTTTCGCGTTGGCCAGGTTTTCCAGAAATTCATATGGATTGTCGCTCAGCCTGACTTCCCTTCCGTTGATGCTGATCAGATAATCACCTTCTTTTACACTGATGCCCTGATCGGCCAGAGGGGACCGGCGGGCAGGATTCCAGTTTTCACTGTCGTAGATTTTGCCGAAACGGTACCTTCCGCTGGCTTCATCAGCCACCAGTTCAGCACCCAGCAAACCTCCTTCTACCCTTTTCACCTGTTTGAAGTCGCCCCAGTTAACATAGGCATGACCTGTATTTGATTCGGAAACGATTTCATTCAGAATGTAATCAAGGTCAGCACGGTGACCTACAAACGGGACCAGCTCTCCGTAACGTTGCTTCAGCCCGGCCCAGTCAACACCATGGAGGTTGCTTACATAGAAGAAATCCCTGAAAATACGCCAGCCATCGGTATAGATCTGGTTCCACTCCTTTTTCGGATCGATTTTCATCTCCATCCGGCTGAGGTCAAGCTTTCCGGTGCCGGGCTTCTGTCCGGGGGCTACTTTGAAAATACTGAAATCCTCGCCTGTTCCGGCAAGGATCATCTTCCCATCGGCCGAAACAGCATAATTCCCGCCGATTTCAGCAATTTCTTCTGTTTTCTCTTCTTCAATGTTGTATCGCATCAGCTTGCCACCACTGAGGTAGAGCAATCCGCCTTCAGCAGCCGAAAGACCGAAATAATCGCCCGATTCCACCGGAAGGGCAAGAATGCGGCCTGAGATTCCTTCCAGATCAATGCTGACTTTCACCTCATCCGTTTTTGCAGATTCTGTTCCGGCAGGTTTTCCCTTGCCTGAACCCTTGCCGGTATCTTCCGGCTTAGCTGCTGATTTAACCTCTTCAACATCATTCTTATCCTTTTTCAGAGCCGGACCGTCGGCTCTCAGTGAAATGGCATAAATACGGGTAGCTTTATTGTAAAGATAGTTGAACTCAAAGCTCGAAAAAGCAAGATTGAAATCACGGTTCGATGCAAAGAAGATATAATTGCCATCTTTCGAAAACACCGGAGATACATCATCAAAGGTGTTGTCGGTGATCTGATGGCTTTTCCTCTCAGCAAGGTTGTAAACCCAGATGGCCGACTGTCCGTTGCTTCCTTCTTTC
>CALMDN010000046.1 GCA_937864935.1 uncultured Bacteroidales bacterium | reverse complement strand
TCGGCAACCTGATCTTCGCCGGCCTCGCTGGCGCCAGCTGGTGCTCGCAGTTCATCTGCTTCAAGACGGGCGAGCCGCAGATGGGCGCCGTGTCGTACGTCGGCTGGTCCGTGCTTATGGCCGCCGCCATCCTGTTTACCATCCTGTTTCACAAAACCACCATCACCCATGCAGATGGCACCACAGTGGTGAAGGGTATCAGCAACATCCCCTGGATCGTTGCAGCGCTGGCCATCGGTTCTTTCATTGGCTGGTATGCCTCAGTGAAAGTCAAGATGACAGCCATGCCGCAGATGGTTTCCATTTTCAACGGAATGGGGGGTGCCTGTGCTGCCCTGATTTCGATGATGGAATTTCCCGGACTTCAGAATGAACTGGCCGCAGCAGGCGATACCCACATGCTTACCGGTGAAGCCATTGCCATCCTGCTGGGACTGATGATCGGAAGTGTTTCGTTTGCCGGAAGTATGATTGCTTTCCTGAAGCTTGACGGACGCATCGGCGACATTAAAAACCCGGTTCTCAGAATCGTGAACCTTTCTTTCCTCGTTTTACTGCTGGTAGCCCTGGTTGTTATCATGTTGATGCAGCCGGTCGCCGGAAACAACTGGCCGATTTATATTTTCACTGCAGCAGCACTTATTTATGGTGTAACCTTCGTTATGCCGATCGGGGGTGCCGATATGCCGGTAGTCATCTCATTGCTCAACTCCTTTACCGGGGTGGCTGCAGCCATGGGCGGGTTCCTTTATGGTAACCAGGCCATGCTCACGGGTGGTATTCTGGTGGGTTCTTCTGGAACCATCCTCACCATTCTGATGTGCAACGCCATGAACCGCTCACTGCTCAATGTAATCATCGGAGCATTTGGTGGAAGTGCTTCGGGAGGCGAAGAAGCCGCTGACAAAACCGTGAAGGAAATATCGCTCAGCGACGCCGCAGTGCTGCTCAGTTATTCACAGAAAGTGTATATCGTTCCGGGATACGGACTCGCCGTTGCCCAGGCACAGCACCTTTGTCATGAACTGGATAACCTGCTTGCAGGCAAGGGGGTGGAGGTTAAATATGCCATTCATCCGGTTGCCGGCCGTATGCCCGGTCATATGAATGTACTGCTTGCCGAAGCCGATGTTCCCTATGAGAAACTGGTCGAAATGGAAGATGCCAACAACGAGATGAACAACACCGATGTGGTGATCGTGATCGGTGCCAACGACGTGGTGAACCCGGCTGCTGAAGATGATCCATCAAGCCCGATCTACGGCATGCCGATCATCAAGGCACAGGATGCCAGAAACATCATCGTTATGAAACGCAGTATGGCTGCCGGATATGCCGCCATCCCGAATAACCTTTTCTACCATCCAAAAAACAGGATGCTCTTTGGTGATGCCAAAGCCACCCTGCAGAAGCTGGTTGCAGAAATCAAGAGCCTGTAATCACGGGATTTTTAATAAAGAAAGCAGGGACACGGGCGATCGGGTCCCTGCTTTCGATTTCCGGAATATCTGGGATTTCTCCGGAATGTATTTCTTGCCTGCCCCGCAGATCAGGATCTGGGTTCTTCCTTCTTCGGATCCACGGTTCCCTTGATGCTCAGCACCACAGGTTTCTCACTTGCATTGGTGTTAACGGTAATGGTTTTGATAAAGTTGCCGGGAGATGCAGCATTGTAGGTTACCGAAATCTTTGTTGACCTGCCCGGAAGTACCGGATCTTTTTCGTATTTCAGGTTGGTGCATCCGCAGGAAGCTTTGGCCGAAGAAATGATGAGCGGCTCTTTCCCGTCGTTGGTGAGGGTGAAGCTTGCAACTGCCGGAATACCCTGAGGCAGATTCCCCATATCAAACATCGTTTTGTCGAACGATGCGATGGCTGCATTGGGATTTTCTACCCTTACCTGGCCGGGTTGTGGCCCTGAGGTTCCCTGATTCTGGGCAATGGATACTGAACATCCGAAAAGGACAAGAATGACGGAAAGTGTGATGGTTTTTTTCATGTTTTCTGTGTTTGGTTTAACATCAGCAAAGGTAGAGCGGGAGTCAGATTTCGCAGGTTAACAGGATGTTAAAGAGTGTAAACGACATGTAAAACAATGTGAATGAAATGTAAAACCCGGGAAGATCTGAGGTTTAACTGTATCTTAGCCGTGATTTGCAACACATTCTAAGGATTTCGGTTTATGCGCAGGCAGCAGGTGAGACTGGTGGTGCTTCTCGGGGCAATTTCGGTGATCGGGATCATCTCGGCCCAGGCTTATTTTTTGTTTGAAGCCTGGAGTACCCGCGAAAAGCAGCTGAACCAGAGCATCAGTATTGCCCTGATAACAGTTGCGCACAAGATCAGTGGCCTCAATCAGTCGGTACCTTCGTCTCAGAACCCGGTACGGCAGATGACCTCGAACTACTATGTGGTGGATGTTAACGCGGAGATTGATGCCGATGTGCTGGAACATTACCTGAAAAGCGAATTTCAGCGCCTCAACATACACACCGATTATGAGTATGCCATTTATGATTGCGAAACCGACCGCATGGTCTACGGGGACTATATCGCAGGTGGTGACCATCAGCCGGCACCCGGAGCCGGGAAGAATCTCCCGAAATATACCGGCTACCTCTACTATTTCGGTATACATTTTCCGGCGCTGAGAAACACAATCGCCGCTGAAATGACCGTTTTCTTCTTCTTCAGCGGTGTATTGCTGGTTCTGGTTATCTTCTTTGTTTATGCCATCTTTGTAATCCTTCAGCAGAAGCGATTTTCGGAAATGCAGAAAGATTTCATCAACAACATGACGCATGAATTCAAGACGCCGCTCTCATCGATTGCAATATCCGCCGGAATCATTTCAGACCCCGGCATTGTCGGTCAGCCGGAAAGGCTCACCATCTACGGTAACATCATCAGCAACGAGACTCACAGGCTGAATCTTTTGGTTGACAAAGTGTTGCAGGTTGCGCGCTTCGAAAGGGGGGGCGTTCATTTGCGCAGG
>CALMDN010000045.1 GCA_937864935.1 uncultured Bacteroidales bacterium | reverse complement strand
CGGATCCGTTGAGACCGATGATGCCGATTTTGGCACCATAGTAGAACGAAAGGTATATGTCTTTGATAATCTGGCGGTTTACCGGAACAGTTTTTCCTACACCAACCATTGAAAAGATTATTTTTTTATCGTCTGCCATGTCTGAATTTCTTTACGCAAACATACGCAAATTGTGCCATAAATTCAGAATGGGAGGGTAAGAAGGGATTAAGAAGAAAGAAGAGGGGGCCTATTCTGCCGCTCTGCGACTGACCGGCTGCATCATAATCATGAAGGTGCTTCCTTTGCCGGGCGTACTTTCAACCTTGATCTTACCATGGTTGAGTTCCATAAACTCGAGGCAGAGGGCGAGGCCTAATCCGGTACCCCGTTCACCCATGGTGCCGGCGCGCTGCACTTTGGGGTCGAAGGTAAACAGCCGCTCGAGAATTTCGGGTTCCATACCGGTGCCGGTGTCGGTAACACTGAGGATAACCATATCGGTGGTCTGGCTTAGTTTTATGTGGATACTGCCACCCACCGGGGTAAATTTGATTGCATTGGAGACAATGTTACGGAAAACAGCCATAATCATATCGTAATCGGCCCATGCCTGAATCAGGGCAGGAAGATCATAGCTGAACTCAATGCTTTTCTTTTTCAGGGGTGCCTGAAATAAGGGGAGGGTTTCAGCAACCAGGTCTTTGACATTGAACGACCTGAAAGCTGCTTTTACTGCGCCTGTCTGGGTCCGGCCCCATTCAAGCAGGTTTTCGATCAACCGGTAGGTGTCGTTCGAAACACTGAGGATATTGGTGGCGGCTTCTTTTCGCTGTTCTTCAGTAAGATACTCATATTCAGTGCTGAGCAGCTCGGAAAAACCAAGAATAGACTGGAAAGGTGATTTGAGGTCGTGTGCAATGATACTGAAGAATTTATTTTTTGTTTCGTTCTGCTTGTACTGCTCTTTGTACAATAACCCGAGCTCCTCCTTTTGTCTGAGAATCTGCTCGGTACGCTGAGCAAGCAGTTCGCTTTTCTTCTTCCTTCCCTGGTAAAGGGAATAGAGGAAAACCAATGAAACGATGATTATTACTGATATGGCGATCAACAGGTTGCGGATGGTCTGCTGCCTTTTGAGTGCCAGCTGGCTGAAGATGTTCTGCTGCCTCAGCAACTGATTGTCACGTTCGGTTTGTTCCGATTCGAAACTGACCCTTAAACGGTTGAGGCGTTCGTTGCTCTCCTGGTTGTAGATGCTGTCAGAACTCGATTCGTGTTTGGTCAGATACTCAAATGCCCTTTTATAATCCCCTTTTGCTTCCCAGGCATCGGCCAGGTTGGCGTAAATGTTTTGTAATAAAATCGCTGACCCTGATTTTTCAGCGAATTTCAATGCTTCAACCAGTTCTGAGATGGCTTCATCATACTCATGCTGCTTGATTCTCAACGCTCCGAGGCTTGTAAGAATGGAGGCATGCAGGTACCCGTCATAGTTGTTGTTTGAAAGCCTCAGGGCTTCTCTGTAATTGATCAGCGACTGGCTGTAGTCTCCTGTTTCCTGGTAGATATTTCCGATATTGAGCAGACTTGAGATGATCCCCATCTGGTCGTTCACACTGCGGGCTGTTTCAATTGAAAGACGGTTATAATCAAGAGCCTCATCGAATTTACCCATCGATTGCATGGCAATGCCAAGGTTGCTGTAACTGGTTGACAGGCTTTTCAGGTTCTTCTGACGTTTGTTGATCAGTTCGGCTCTATGGTAATAGTCAATCGCCACCTTGAAATCTTTAAGGCTAAGAAAAACATTGCCGATGTTGTTGTATGATTTCGACAGACTGGTGCTGTCGCCGGAAGTCTCATTGATTTTCAGTGCCTGGCTAAGGTAATCAAGGGCTTTATCGAAACGCCCGAGGTTGTAGTAAGCATTGCCGAGGTTGGTATATGAAAGCGCAAGTTTGCTTTCCTCGCCTGATTTGGAAAAGATAATCGCAGCCTCATTGTATCTCTTCAGCGATCCGGAATAGTCACCCTGTATTTCAAGAATCAATCCTGAATTGTTCAGGGTTGAACCGATTCCTTCGTTGTTTTTGATCTGCCGGTAGATCAGCAGTGCCTGTTCATAATATTCCAGGGCCTGACGGAAATTGGAGAGGTAGTAATGGGCGGTGCCTAAATTCTTGAGTGCATCCGCTTTGTGTTTTTTGTTCTCCTGTGAATTGTTCTTGTCGAGGGTTTCATTTGCTTTCTTCAGTGCTTCAATACCGAGGGCGAGTGCCTTGTCGGGCGATTGTGAGAGCATTTCCGAAACCAGAACATTCAACTGCCTGATGTCTTCTTTGCCGGTTCTCTCTGTTTCAGCCGCAAATAATTGAAAGCCTGTACCTGTAACAAGTACAAAAAAGAGAGTCAGCCTTACAAGAATTCTGTTCATCATTCAGTTTAATGTCGTCAAATTTATGGATAAATTATTGGTTTGTAATCTTTGATTTTCAAATTGAGGGTGTCAGGCAGGCAATTAAAGTGTTGTTTTCGATTTGTCAGTTCCTGAAATCAAGGCTGATAATTTTTCATTGGCACTTTCCCAGCTGTAATTTCTCCGGGAGAAGAAAAAGCCGTTTTCAGCAATTTTTTGCCGAAATTCAGCGTCGGCGAGCAGTGATATTGCGTGGTCAGCAACCTGTTTCGGGGTGTCGCCAACCAGAATTTCATTACCGTCATCTGCACCAAGAGCTGCATTGCACAACGAAGATGTGACACAGGGTAACCGCATTGACATGGCTTCCAGCAGCTTGTTCTGCAGTCCGGTTCCAATCTGCATGGGTGCCATAAAAATCAGTGCACTTGAATAACAGGAGCGGATGTCATCAACCCAGCCGGTGACCGTAACTTTGGAGGAAGCCAGCGATTTAACCCGGGTATGTGGTGAAGCTCCGGCCAGCATCAGCCTGGCATCGGGGTATTTTTTGTGAATCAGTGGCAAAACTTTGTTCACCAGGTACTCAGCACAATCGACATTGGGCGGGTAACCCATATTGCCGGTAAAAATCAGTTCATGTGTTATTACACCCTTGCCGGGATTAAAATACTTACGGTCAACACCATTGGGAATGATCTCTATTTTTTCCTTGTCGGGATGATTGATAAAATCCCTGTCGGGTTTCGAAATGATTGTTTTGTTATCAAACTGACTGAAAAGCTGTTTCTCATATTTAAGCAGCCTTTTGTATTCAAATTTCAGCAGAGGCTTCATCAGGAGACTTGCAGTCGGTATGCGTCTTTCGATGCCTTTTGAGAAAACATCCTGATAATCAAGGGTTTTTGGCCCGCTGAAGTTTCTGGCATAAGCAGCAGTCCGGAGTAGCTGACAATAAATGTGTCCGGGTTTTTCTTTACTGATGATCCTGTCAATGGTACGCTGATTGCGGCTGCTGTAATAATAACCTGCCTGGAGAGGCCATCCTCTGAAGAGAGCTACGAGCAGATTCCAACCCGCCGAAAGCCAGTTCTGGCGCACGATGATGATGGATTTGCAATAGGGTTTTACTTTTTCGAGGTGCGCTTTACTTACCCTGTTGTGGCTGATGGCAACCAGCAAAATATCGAACGATTTTGAAAGAAGTCTGATCTGGTGGTAGGCACGTAGTTTATCGCCCTTTTCAATGGGGTAAGGAAAACGGGGCAGAATCACCAGAAGTTTCATTATTACAGTTGCAGGGTTTGTTTGGACTAAAATACTGAAGTCAGTTACTGCAAAGGTAAAAAAATAGCTTAATGCAGAATATCTCTGTAAAAATCGGAAATTTTCCGCATCAGTTGCCTGTTATCATGGTTTCTGATCACAGTTTGATGTGCCTTACCTCCAAATTCCGGGATGAGGGAGGGATTCTCAAGAAGCAATCCGATTTTTTCAATAAATGCATCACGGTTATCTGCAATCAGGATGTTCTCACCGTTGTTGCAATCAATCCCCTCCGCACCGATGGCGGTGGTTACGATGGCTTTTCCTGCCAGCATTCCTTCAACAATCTTAATCCGTATTCCGCTGCCGGAAAATAAAGGTACCACCATGATGCTATGGTTGCCCATGTACATGGCAGCGTCAGGAACTTCTCCGTCAATGACTACGCCTTTCATTTTCAGGTTTTTAAGCCAGGCAGGCATTTCACGTCCGGCAAGGTGAAATTTCAGGTCAGGATATTTCTTTAACAGTACCGGCCACACTTTCTGAAGGAACCACCTGATCCCCTCCTGGTTCGGGATCCAGTTCATGGCACCGATGTGAAACAACGTTACCGGTTGCCGGGCTGCCGGAATAACCGCAACAGTTTTACCGGTATCTATACCGAAGGGAAGGCCAATAACAGGGGTATCCGGGGCCATTTTGCCGAAGCTGTCAGCATCTTTGCCGGTGATGGACACAATCCCATCCACCTGCTTCAGCATCTCCAGCTCATATTTTCTGAGTGTTTTCCAGAGGTGGATAAGGTAAAGTTTCTTTAAAGGATTCCTGCTTTTGGCAGCAATCCTTTTCCAGATCAGGTGCTCTATGTTGTGGGCCCTCAACACCAGCTTTGCCGATGAAAGCTTCCTGATCAGCGGCAGGTAGGGTGTTGTAAACAGGGTTTCGAACTGTATAATGTCGAATTTTTCGGTCTTAAGTATGCTGATGAGTATACTGCTGAAGTCTTCAGAAATAAATCTTTCCACATGGTAAGACCGGCCTGTAAAAAGGTTGAGAAACGCCGGCCATGGCTTTACCGAGAGGTCAATATAAACAGTTTCAAAACGGGTACGGCGACGGTATTCACCGGGTATGGAATCTTCTGGTATGTTGTATTTGTTGCTGTTAATGGCCAGTACCTTAACCAGGTGGCCAGCTTCCATCAGTCCGGTAACCATGGCATTCATTGCAATGGGACCGCCTTCTTTCGGGGGCCAGGGTGATTTGTTACAGAGCAACAGAATGTTCATTCTTCGCGGGCATTTTGGACTGACGACTCCGGAGACTGCTTGCTGCTGAAACGGCTCAGAAAGAACCTTTTCCAGACATCGGGATCAAAGAGCGGTGAGTCGGAAGTTGCCTTCATTGTCAGGATAACCCCAAGCGGAAGCAATACCGCGGAAGAAAGCCACATCCCCATCAGGGGCTCCATCTGTCCGGCTTTTACCGACTTTTCACCGGTCATGGAGATCACATGGTAAATCACGAAAAATACAATAGAAATTACCAGAGGCAGGCCAAGCCCTCCTTTACGGATAATGGCTCCCAACGGAGCTCCGATAAAAAAGAGGACCAGACACGCAAAGGAGAGGGTGAACTTCCGATGCCACTCAACTTCATGTTTGTAAAGCAGGGTCTCACGCTCTTTCAGGTCGTTGCGGACATAATCCACATTGTTGCGTGCACTTCGGGCAGAACTGATGGCTGCATCAAACACTTTTATCCTTTCATCTTTGGAAAGATTCTGCAGGGCAGCCATGCGGTATTTGCGAACAGCGGTGTCTGTTGCCCGCAGGCTGATGCTGCCCGAATCGAGCTGCCTGTTGTGATAATAGCTCATCGATATGCTTCGATGCAGTCCCTCGCGGCGGTTGCCGATCTCTTTTTTAAGCGAATCCTCCGAGCTTGTAAGCTGCTTCAGGTTCAGCATCTGGTAGTGGTTTCTGAACAGGGCTTCATTGGTGCGCATCAGTTTGAACTGCGACAGGTCAAACTTCTGGTACTGCTCCTTGAAATAGGTCCTCTGGAAAGGTCTCTTCACGTCGTTGCGCTTGTCAGCACTTTCATCGTAATTGTATCCGTTAAAAAGATACAATTCGAGCAGGCTACCATCGGCGCTCTGAATCATCCTGCCTGAGTCGGCACGGGTAACAGTGGTATTGCCCATTCTTGATGAATGATCATAAATCATTACATCTTTAATTCCGGTGGCGTCCTTGTCTTTGGTGCCGATTCTCATCACATAGCCGTCAATCCCGTTGTAAAAAATACCTTCCCGGATATTTAAAGCCAGTTTCTGCTGTCGGACATCGTATAAAATCGACTTGAATTTAAGGTTGGCCACAGGAAGTACATTGTTTGAGAAGAAGAAGGCGAAAATGCTGATTACAATGGACAGAACAACCAGGGGACGCATAACAGTGCTAAGCGAAATACCGGCGGATTTGATGGCCACCAGCTCGTATCTTTCACCGAGATTGCCGAAAGTCATGAGTGATGAAAGCAGAATCGACAGCGGTAGCGCGAGGGGAACAAAGGTTGCAGAAGCATAAAACAGCAGCTGGCCGATGACATGCCACTGCAGCCCTTTTCCCACCAGATCGTCAATGTATTTCCATAAGAACTGCATCACCAGGATGAACAGGGCGATGAAGAAAGTCAGAATCAGGGGGCCGAGATACGTTCTGAGTAATAGAAGGTATAAGCGCTTCACAAATGGATGTATTGATGTGGCAAAAATAAGCAAATGTTGATAGCCTGAACCATTTTGCCTGTTTCGTGAATGCTCAGAAGGCGTATTTGTTGCTTTATTGTTGAGTGCCGTTTGTTTTCTCTGATTCAATCTGCCTACATTTGCATGGTAATTAATCCTTGCGTGTTATGATGCTGAAAGAAGTAAATAACAAAAAGCTGGCAGCCGATTTTCTTGAATGTGCCCGCGTTATTTATAAGAATGACAATGTATGGGTTTGCCCTCCGGATAATATGGTTGAAACTGTTTTTAACCCGGCTGAAAATATCTTTTTCACGCATGGGGAAGCCAATCGCTGGGTTCTCTACAACGATAGTGGGGAGATCATCGGCAGGGTTGCAGCATTTATCAACAGGAAGAAGGCATATAATTTCGATCAGCCTACCGGGGGCATGGGTTTTTTCGAGTGTATCAACGACCGGAATGCTGCATTTCTGATGTTTGACCGTTGCAGGGAGTGGTTGACTGATCGGGGTATGGAGGCCATGGACGGCCCGATCAATTTCGGAGAGAACGACAATTTCTGGGGATTGCTGGTTGAAGGATACACCCATCCCAGTTTCGGTATGAACTACAACTTTCCCTATTACAAGGATTTTTTTGAAGCCTACGGTTTTAAACCCTATTTTGAGCAGGTAACCAACCATCTCGACCTCACCAAACCTTTTCCTGAACGTTTCTGGAAAATCGCTGACTGGGTCAGGCAAAGACCCGGATATACATTCAGGCATTTCGACTGGAAGGAGAGCGAAAAGTTTCTGAATGACTTTAAACAGATTTACGATGATGCCTGGCAGTTCCATGAGAATTTTACTCCCATAGAAACCGGTGTTTTGCTGAAATCACTGGAGGAACTCAAGCCCATTATGGTGGATGAATTTATCTGGTTTGCCTACCACGATGAAGTGCCCATTGCTTTTCTGGTAATGATACCCGATGCCAATGAAATTTTAAAATATTTCAGGGGGAAAATCGGCTTTTTCGGAAAGCTTAAATTCTGGTACCTAAGAAGGAAGGATGTATTTACCAGGAGCCGCATTACGGTGATGGGCATTCGTCCTAAATTCCAGAAGTCGGGTATTGAATCAGCCATCTTCTGGCACATGGAAAAAGTGATGAAAAGGAGACCCAATTACAAGGAAATTGAACTTTCCTGGGTTGGCGATTTTAATCCAAAAATGCGTCAGTTGCATGAATCCGTCGGTGGTTACTTCGCAAAAAGGCACATTACTTACCGCTGTCTGTTCAATGAAACTGATAAATCGCAGCGGGCTACCACCATTCCACGCGATACAAGGGTAAATGCCCTTAAATCCTGATACACTGCACGTTTATCATTTGTTTGCTTTCAGGGCTGCAAACATATCCTGGTAACACCCTGATAGCATGTATATATCGAAATAATTGTATGCCATTAAAATTCTAAAAGAATTTCGATTTCGTGCAGTTTCACTTTTCTTTTATAGTAACTTTGCATTGAGAGAGCTACCAATTTACACCAAATTAACCTAATCATTCCATTTTTTTTAACTCAATCTCATCATGAAAAAGTCTTTACTACTCAGTCTGGCTTTAAGCGTAGGTCTTTTTGCCGGGGCACAGCAGCGAAACTTAAACAAAGTTCACAAGGTTGAACCGCGAAAAGCCGATCTGGGCTAATTCTTATTTTGAGGTGCTAATTAATTTTGAAAAGGATTAAATTAGCCTA
>CALMDN010000044.1 GCA_937864935.1 uncultured Bacteroidales bacterium | reverse complement strand
TAGGAATGCCGATGCGGGCACTCTGGTAGAAAATGGCCTTATCCCAGACCGGCTTTCGCCAGGTTAGCTTAACCATTTCGTGTTTGCGGTTAAGGTAAAACACGAGCGACAGAAAGGCGCCGGCCTGTGAAAGCACCGTAGCTCCGGCAGCACCGGCAATGCCCCATTTGAAAACCACCACAAACAGCAGGTCAAATCCGATGTTGGTAAGGGTGGAGATGATCAGAAAATAGAGTGGTGTTTTCGAATCGCCCAGCCCCCGCAACACGGCACTGATTCCGTTGAATCCGAAAAAGAAAACCATACCGGTGAGGTACACATTCATGTAAAGTGCAGCCTGCGGAATTACCTCATCGGGAAGGCGGATCAGCCTGAATATGGCAGCACTGAAGGCAATTCCCAGCACCATCACCACGAGGGAGGCAAAAAAGAGGAAAACGTACATGGTATCAATGGAGCGACGCACCTTATCCAGGTCTTTAGCCCCGAAATACTGGGCAATTACGATGGTTGAGCCGGTTGCGATGCCGATGATAAAGGAAATCAGCATAAAGATCAGCGGGAATGAAGCACCTACTGCAGCCAAAGCCTCTTTTCCCAGGTAGCGGCCTACAATAACACTGTCCGCTACATTGTACAGCTGCTGAAACACATTTCCGATGAGCATCGGGGTAGCAAACTGAAAAATGAGCCTGGCCGGTTTACCTTCTGTGAGATCGCGCATTGAGTGGTTTTGTGTCCGGATAAGGATAATACGTTAAAAAAGAGGTTTACAAACTGATGACTCCCGTCCCTGGATCGGGTGGGCAGGCTGTTCAGTCGGATTCCTGCGCTTTCAGCAACTCTTTGGTAGAGAGCAGCCCGCAGGCGGCGTCGATGTCCTGACCACGGGAAGCCCTGAGGGTTGTCACGATTCCTTTGTCGTTGAGTGCCTGCTGAAAGTCGAGGATGGCCGCTTCATCGGATCCCAGCAGGGGTGTGCCGGGGATTGGGTGAAAACGGATCAGGTTGATCCGGCTCTTTACTTTGTTCAGTACCCTGGCCAGTTCGTTCACATGCCGGCGGCTGTCGTTCACCCCTTTAAACATTATATATTCGAAAGATACCCTGCGGTATTTGCCGATGTCGAACTCCCTGATGGTTTCTATCACATCCTTCAGCGGATAAACATTCTGAATGGGCATCAGACGGCGGCGTTCCTCATCGAACGGGGTGTGCAGGCTAACCGCAAGGTTGCATTTGCTGTGTTCGAGAAAATGCCGCATGGCGGGAACAATACCAATGGTTGAAACCGTAACTTTGCGCACGCTGATGGCAAAGCCATACTCTGCAGTAAGTATCTCCAGGCTTTTCATCACCGCCTCGAGGTTATCGAAGGGTTCGCCCATGCCCATATACACAATGTTGGTCATCTGCCGGCGTTCCGGGATGCTGCGCAACTGATTGAGGATCTCTCCCACCGAAAGATGCCCCTGAAATCCCTGCTTGCCGGTCATGCAGAAAAGACAGCCCATTTTACACCCGACCTGCGATGAAACACAGAGGGTATGGCGTTTGCCATCCGGGATATAGGCTGCTTCAATGAATTTTCCGTTTCCGGCCCGGAACAGGTATTTTTTGGTCCCGTCGGCCGATTGCTGAACACGCTCAGGCGGTTGTACACCAGGCACATAATGCTCAGCCAGCAGTGAACGACTTTTCTTCGAAATGTTGGTCATTTCGTCGAATGAGGTGATATCGGTCTTATACAGCCAATAGGCAAGCTGACCACCGGTGTATTTGGGTAAACCAAGGCTTTCGGCAAGTACAGACAGCTCAGCCAGGGTTTTACCGAAGAGTTGTTCTTTTGATTCAGGCATGCTCAGAAATATATCTCTGAAATGATGTTGTCGAATGGTACACCTTTGGCAATGAGGATATCACGCACTTCAACCACCATTTCAGCGCTGCCGCAAAGGTAATACTTTTCGCCGGCGGGAAGCGCAGGCAGTCCGGAAAGGTAATGGGTGATGCGGCCGGAGTAGACGCCCTCCGCACTTTCGCGGGAGCAGCAACGGATATAGTTGTCTTTGACCTTTTGTGTGAAATCATCGCTGAAGTAGAACGACGACAGGTCCCTGCCTCCGTGAATGAGTTTCTTGCCGGCGATGAGACCGGTACGGAACATGGCCCTGAAGGGTGCGATTCCGGTTCCCGAGGCTATCCACCAGGCCGGTTCACCCGATCCGGTGAACGATCCGCACGGCTCGCTTACCCATATGCTGTCACCGGTGACCACTTTAGCCAGCCAGGGGGTGAGTTTCCCATCGGGGTTGATGTTGTAGAGGATGTCTACCTCATCATCGAGTTCGCCGCTGGCAATGCTGTAGAGCCTGGCTTCGTCGGTAGCATGGGCACCGATGCCTAGCACCTGACCGGCAGTGAACTCCCAGGGACGCAGAAATGAAAGAACGAAAACGCCGGGAGCGATCTCCGTCTGGCGCAGCACTTTGACTTTATTGAGGGTTAATTTTCGTTTCATGATTGGAATTGATAAAAAAGGAATAGTTTGCAATGATGAAGAAAAGTTGTAAACACCCGGGAACGGCGTTTGTTTGTCTGAGGCTGCAACTTCTGAGAAACGACAAGGCAGGAGACCGGACAAACCTGCCTCCTGCCCTGAAAGTTCTGAAAGCTATTTCTTTTTCTTCAAGCCATTGTAGACAAGATACCCCACAAAAAGAACCCCAAGCACCAGCATGGCATAGGAGAGCTCTTTGTAATAGAGGTGGAGCAGTTCCTGCTGCGAATAGAGGAAATAACCCATGGCAGCCAGAACGATGTTCCAGATTCCGGCGCCAAGCAGGGTAAAGAGGATAAAATCCTTCATAGGCATTTTGGCAAGACCGGCAGGAATGGAAATCAGCTGCCTGACGCCTGGTACCAGCCTTCCTATAAAGGTAGAGCTGCGGCCGTGTTTCACAAAATATTGCTCCGCCTTTTCAATCTTCTCAGGTGTGATCAGCAACATCCGGGCAGCACGGGTATCCGCAAAGGAATAAACCAGTTTCCTGCCAAGGTAGTAACCGAGGTAGTAGTTGATCAGGGATCCGAACAAAGCACCGAGGGTTCCTGAGATTACCACCAGAAAAACATTCAGTTCACCCTGGGCTGCTTTCCAGGCTGCCGGAGGAATCACTACTTCAGAAGGAAAAGGAATAAACGATCCTTCTATGGCCATTAACAGAAAAATGGTAAGGTATGTGATGTTCTGCATATACCAGTCAATCACAGCGTGAAGTGCATCTAACATAATCGGGTGTTTTGCCGGCAAAAATAAGACTTTTCATCGATCTGCTGCCATCCTTTGCGAACAGCATTGCAGGCATTTCAGCATAAGCATCTCTTTGTCGCTTCAATACCGGGGATTTTCATATAATCAGAAAATTATATTTGTTATTTTAGCCTCAAAATAGGCTTTTATGAAGAAGGAAACTGCCATTAAATCGGATGCTCTGGCTGCCAACCTGCGCGAAACACGCACTGACAAAATCAACATACCACCTGACCATCAGGAGTTTCTGAAGCTTTCGGTTGAGTATTACAGCATTCACAACCGGGCAGTGGAGTGTCTGAATGAATACAATCACCCTTTTTCCAACAGCAGTTTCGTCATCGGCCAGTTGCGGAGCATTAGTCTGGGTGACTTCTGGTTTTACGATAAGCCTGACCACAGAAAGTTCGCCTGGGAGATCATCACCGGCATCTATGCAGGGGTACTCAGTCGCCCGCTGAACCAGGCAGTGGCTGAAGATGCAGTACACACGCTGCTGGAGCTGATCGAGAAAATGCTCGAAACCGGCAGTTCACCGGAAGACCAGATTTCGCATGCCTTGAAAGTGCTTTTCCTGGCGACACAGCAACATCCGGTGCCTGTTGCCCGCAACTCCACCTACCTTATCCGTGTATTTTCACGCGGACAATGGCCCGGGGTAACCCACCAACAGGCACTTACTCTGGCTTCGCAGGTGCTCATTGCCACCGCTACCTACTGGAGCAATACCACCAATGTTGACCAGTGGCTGGTTGACAAGCGCAAACTCTTCGGAGGTGTGAGCCGCAGCATGTTCAAAAGCATCGGCAGTGAATGGTACAAAAGTCTGATCAGTCAGGCAGAAGCAGCCACCACCTGGGACGAGATGCTGAAAATTCCGGGCTTCAACGACATATCGCTTCATATACGGCAGCTGCACCACGGGTTTGAACGCTTTCATGAGAAATTTTACTTCCTCGTTTACCTGCTTCATCTCGAAGGCATGCAGAACCAGAAAGAACTGCTGCTGCGCGATTTCAACAACCTGCTGAGAAACCTCAAGAACGAACTTACCAGCGATGAGGTCTTCGGGTTTCTCGACAACATTTTCAAGCTGTTTGCCGACCTGAACCAGAGCAACCCCGGCACCGTACTCGATTGTATCCTGACTTTGGGGAAAGAGATTTTCCGCACCGACAATCAGCTGCACATCGCCCATTTTGAAAAACTGCTGATCCGTCATGGCTTCATCGCTCCCGGCATCATGTATGTGTCGAAAGACTGGCAACTTGAAGTGAATGAGTATCACATCAAGAACATCCGCATCTGGATGGAGCTGATCGAGTACTCTCCCCTCACCTTCCTCGATCTGTTGTCGGCCCTCATCATTCACCTTCGGCTGGGTGGGGTATTTGTGTCGGATACCGACCTGTTTCAGCGCGACGTTACGGCCCTGCTCAATTCCGACATCAAACCCATATTCAAACAGATCAAGCAGCTGGCCAGAATATTTCCCGTCTATTTCAATGAAATCGGTGCCGAAGGGGAACTGCGTGAGGTAACCACTGCCATGGATGAACTTTCGCACCGCAACGACCGCCTCATCCATTTTCTGCGCAAGCAGGTACACACCGAAAGCAACAATACCCACATTGACCTGACTACCAACATAATACGATACTGGTACGATGGCAATGCCTCGGTTTTGGATGAACGGCTGCCGGAAGATGTCAAACTTTCGCTTTCACCCGATTCCATGTGGTTTACCGGCATCAGTACCTTGCTGAAAAAACTCTGTGAAATCAACAATTGTATGCCCGATGCCCTGATGAGCATCCCTTCCGACAGGATAAAAAAACAGCTCGACAGCATTGACTCCGACAACAACCTCGACAAGCAGCGTATTTATTACATATTCAGGCTGATTGAATTGCTGCAGGAAAAGTACTCCTTCAATACGGTGAACCTCGGGGTTTTGCTTCACAAATTCAATTTTTTCAGCCAGAAGGAGATTGATGGCCTGCTGAGTGTAATCGACCGCAATCAGCCTGACCGTTCGCTCAAGCAGGTGTTCCACTTTATGCGGAGGCTC
The DNA here is from genome assembly GCA_937864935.1 of uncultured Bacteroidales bacterium. Taxonomy (GTDB): domain Bacteria; phylum Bacteroidota; class Bacteroidia; order Bacteroidales; family Lentimicrobiaceae; genus Lentimicrobium. The sequence goes on along the minus strand of CALMDN010000044.1, from coordinate 1,361 downwards.
AACACCATCATCATGAGCGACGAAAAAACCGAAGGCTGGGAAGACATTTACCACAAGCGCCACATCGCGATCGGGATACCGAGCATGTACGGCAAGTACCGCGAACAGAAGTTTGAGGCGCTTGGATTGACCTTCAGGCTCGAAAAAGTAGCTGCCGGGATGATGGAGCAGCTGATCAGCAGCATCAATCTGGACTACATCACCGCCAAAACCCTGCGCCGGATCTATATCGTGCTGGAACTCTTCCGCGAAGGGCTTGAGCTCGACGGGGTCAGCGATCAGGGATTTGACTCCAACCTCAAAATGTTCCGTTTCAGCCTGAGTTCGTCAAGTTTCTCGGTGGGGCAATACATCAACATCCTGCAGTTTATGTCGGGCAGCGTGCGTGAGATCATCAGCAAATACTTCCTGCGGGTTTACGACCGCCAGCTCAGGGTTGTGATCCCGCAGATATTTCCTGAAGACATGAAACGCGATGAGGCATCGGGCAAGCAGTTTATGGTGCGTAAATCGGAGCAGTTCTACCGCGAAATGCTCTCTTCTGCCTTTATGGTGCAGCAGCTGGACGGGTTTATTGCCCGCATTCTCGGCTCTTTCAGACAAATGGTGGATGCCTACCCTGAGGAGACCATCCGCAGCATCATGTCGTACAACACCGACATGGTCATCTCGTCGCTTTACCGCGAAACGCCCGAAATGGACAACCAGGTGTTTCTGGGTTCCAAAGCCTACTTCCTCAAGAAGCTTTACCTGCTCGGATTCCCGATTCCCCCGGGATTTGTGCTTACCACCGAGATTTTCAGGAGGCGTGAAGCCATTCTGCAAAACCCTCTGATAGAAAAGGAATTCGACCAGATGATACGCCGGCAGATTGCCGGTCTAGAGAAACTCACGGGGCAGCAGTTCGGCAATCCCAACAATCCGTTGCTGTTGTCGGTGCGTTCGGGCACGGCCATTTCGATGCCCGGAGCCATGAATACCTACCTCAACGTGGGTCTGAACGACTCGATTGTGGAAGCACTGAGCAAGCAGCACAACTTCGGATGGACATCGTGGGACTGTTACCGCCGCTTTCTTCAGAGCTGGGGGATGGCCTACGGAATCCCGCGCGATGAGTTCGACCAGGTGATGATCGACTTCAAAAAACGTTACGGCATCAACCAGAAAATAGATTTCCCGCCGGCCCAGATGCGCGAAATGGCATTAGCTTACAAGGAGATCCTTATCAGTCACAACATCCGTTTCAAGGAAGAACCCTTTGAACAGCTGAAACAGGTAATTTTCAATGTGCTGGAATCCTGGTCGAGCGAACGTGCCCAGGTGTACCGCGACTACCTGCAGATTGCCGATGAGTGGGGTAC
>CALMDN010000043.1 GCA_937864935.1 uncultured Bacteroidales bacterium | reverse complement strand
GCATTGTCAAAATCACTTCCTGAAAATGCGGTTCCGTTCCAGATGTTACCGGCTCCAAATACAGTTGCAGCTTCGGAGGTAAGACCAATCTGTGACCGGATATCATAAGTAGTTGCGGGGTTCAGGTTCTCAAAAGAAAGACAGATGGCAAACGGAGCCCTGTGGGTATTGGTTGAAGCTGTTGTTTTTCCACCGAAATACTGCGGAATCACCAGTTCGTTCATTACCGGAGCACCGCTGATTAGGTGAAGGTTGGCTGCGTCATAGGTGCTTCCGTTGAATGTTGTACCGGCTGTAAGGGTAAAATTGGCATTGCTGGTAAGGGCTGCAGAAATTGTCCTTCCAGAGGTGGCTGCTGCATCAATGTCGGCTGTGACAAAGAGGTAGTTGGTACCTATACCGAAGACCTGTGACAAGCCGCTGAAACTAAGGGCCTCACCTGAACCGGTGCTGGCTGAGGAAACCTGGCCGATCTGAACATCGCTTACTGAAGAAAAGGTGTTGTCGGTCGAAAACCAGAGTTTAAATCCATTGGCAGGAATATCGGCAGCCTGGTAAGTACCAGCTGCAGCAACTGACAGAGCTGAAAGGGTAGTTACATCATTCACTACCTGCAGTGCTGCACGGTATAGTACATTGTTGGTTGAGTTGATCAGGCAATTGTTTGAAGAAGGGTCGGTGCCGGTAACCTGTACAACAGGATCGGTAGGGGTAAAGGTGAAGGCTGTGCCGACATTGGTTCCGGAAGCGGTCTGTACCTGAAGGGTGAATCCATCGCTAGGATCCACAAAAGCAGGAACGGTTATCCCGAAAGTGCTTACTCCTGAAGCATTGGTAAGGGTGGTAAGGCTGACCGGTGAAGGGGAGCTTGTATAGGCTGTTCCATCAACGAGGTATGATTCATCGGTGGTGGCATTGTTGTCAGTAATCTGCAGATCAAACCGGAAGGTATAACCTGAAACCGCATTGTTGTACTGGTCAAAAGCATTGCAGGTAACGGTACTTGCGGTATTCAATGACAGGTCAGGAGTGATGGAGGTGCTGCTGTTGGCGGCAATGACGGCTCCGGTATTAATTACCTGAAGCACTGAGGTGTTGTCATAGCCGGTGGCAGAAATGCTGACAGTTTTTGAGCCGGGGGTAGTGAGTAGTGAATTACCGTTTGATGGAATGAGTTGCAGATTCCCGGCGCTTAAAACATAGTCACCAGCTTCAAGGCTTGTTCCGTTTATTGTAACACCGGTAACAGCTGCCCTCCATGTGGCATCATCTGTAAACGTTATGTCAAGATTAAAGTCAACAGTATTCGAGGTAACATCTGCATTTAAGGTTGGAGGAGTTAAACTACCACTTGCGCTGCTTGTTACACTGATTTCGTCAACCCTGATGCGGGGTCTTGAGCCGGAAGAGCCGGCAACCACAACACTGTAGTATTTCCACCTCAGGTAAACAGCTTCCTGATTTTCACATTCGGAAGGAAGTGCTGTCGGACCAAAACTGGCTGAATGTCCGGTAATCAACCCTGATGAACTGTATTCTACCGGTCCCGGAACGTCAGTCCAGGAACCTGCACCGATTTTATACTGAAGTCTAACAGCATAAACCCTGGCAGTAGCGCCATCGCCTTGTGTTACAAGTCCGCCCGTCCAGGAAACTTCGATGTTTGTTCTACCAGTGGTGTTAATACCCAACACTGCAGCACCAATATTTCCATTGGTTCCAGTGTTAATGAATGAAAATCCATCGGCATCCATACCATTGATGCGGGCTCCGGAAGTTAGATTGTAGGCTGTTGTGTAGTTGGTTGTCATTTCAACTGCAAGTCCGGGATCTTGGGTCGAACTTCTGTGAAAGTACATATTAGCAGGGTAAGTGCCTGCAGCATTTGTTGCTGACCAGCTTGTCAGTGAATAACTGCCGGAGCTCAGGTCAAATGCCTCTGGTAATGTTTGCCCGTATGAAGATTCAACGGAGGCAAACAAAGCGACAATGAGTGTCGCCAGAATGGTAAATCTTTTCATAAAAAAGGTTTGACTGTTAGTATTTCTGATTTTTTGGGGTTCTGTTTAAAAAGTAAACTTAGCAAAATTATTCAATTAATTCACTGAAACCCGTTAAAGCTAAGTTAATGAATGGTTAATTTTTATAACCCTGCTGTAAAGCATTGGCTATAAGTTCAATAAAGGTATCCTGGGATAAGAAGCTGACAAAATAGTCTGACTGAGTTACCTGTATTCAGGGTTGTGTGGCTATCCCGTGTGCGATACCTCGTTTATTTTGCAGGGTTGAGTTGTATGCTTTCTATGCTTACTGCATTTTTGCCGGGAAGAATGTCGAGCTGAATGATCTTCAGGCCATCGTAAATTCCAAGTCTCGTAGCATAGGAATTCTCAGCTAAAACACTGCTGGTGAATTTTAAATCGGGCGGAATATCAGGTATAAAAGAAACTGGATTTGTTAAACGGATAGTGCATATCCGTATTCCGCTATCGCCTTCCGGAATTGTTGTACCCCTCGACTTCTTTGGTGCCGGGCGGCCTGCCAGCCTGATTAATCCGGGCATGGAGGAATTAACCATTTTTGGTTTAAGGCTGTCAGACATTTCAGAGGTTCCGGGGATAATACTCACCATATCTGCTTTTACAACAGCACCATTAAGGAGCTCTTTGTTGTATTCTATCCCGGCCTGAAATGTTGCAATTTCCAGTGTGATATCTTTCCTGGTTTTTACAATAAAAATGTCGAACTCCAGCGTTTTATCACCTATTTGCTTCACATTCTTCAGCTGAAGCTGGAAGTCAGACGATCCGGCTGCTTTTGAAACTTTCTGGGCAAATAAACCTGTATTCGCCAAAGTGATGGCACAAACAGCCACAACCGTGGTTAATCTCATAAACTGTTTATTCATTTCTTTTGTTTTGCTGTGCAATATACTCAATTTCCATTAACAATTTTCGATCAGGGTAAAATTGAGACAATAAGGTTGAACTGATTATTGTCGATAATGCTCAGGTCAGCTGTATCTACAATTCCGTCACCATTAATATCGGTCACCAGATAACCCGACATGAATATGTTCTGATCGTTGTCAACCGGAGTGAAATCCGCGGTATCAACCACCCCGTCCTGGTTAACATCACCCGAGAAAATGGTATATTGCCCGTCGACCATCTGCTGCAGATTGCTGCCATATACCATTGAAGGAGAGTTAAAAGCATAGTCAATCACCGGTCCTGAGAAAGATACCGGGGAGGCTGAAGATGTTTCGAGGGAGTTGCGGTGTTTTATGGTGAGATAGTAGCTCTGGTTGAAGGATGAAGGAACCTGAACCGATGCTGAACCATTGGTACCCAGGTTGACTCCGGGAATAGAGTGAACAATTACTCCATACGAGGTGGCATCGTGCAGTTCAATGCTGATCTGATCAGCAATGCCGCTTCCGAATTGCGGACCCGATTCATTCCAGGCTTCATTCATGGTGCTCTCTCCGGCATAAAGTCCTTCGAGATAAACCGTGATGTTGAGGATTTTGTCATTGCTGAGGATATAGACATTATAGTCCTCAGTTTCTCCATAGCCATAGGTAGTGCAGGCATCAAATTCCGATGTATTCCATACTTCCCTCACCCGCATTCTCGTTGTTCCGGGAACGGCATTTTCAGGTACAGTAAACTCAATGGTTCCGGTTTCAGGCGTTGCCCCGACCAGAATGTGACCAAGTTTTTCACTGGTTTCAAATACTCCGTTGCGGTTAAAATCAATCCAGGCCGCCAGGTTGTTTCCGGAGGTATAAGTGCCCGGACTCAAAGTCAGTACATTCGCCGATCCGGGAGCCAGATCGGTTGACAGATTGCTATAATAATTGTAATAGGGTGAAGCTGAGGCTCCTGTTGCGTTGTTTATGTCGCCCAGCTGAACCAGGCTGATGTAATCGCCATAACTTGTTCCATTGTTGTATACAGGGATACAGTAATCAAAACTGGTGATGTTGATATAAGCGGTTTTGGTTTCCGTATCCTGTCCGAAAGCATTCACAGCTGTCAGTGAGACCGTATATTGCCCGGTTGCAGTAAAACTGACTACCGGATTTTGGGAAGCACTGCCCGAACCTTCAAGGTAAACAAAGGTTTGCGGGTTGAAGGTCCACTCCCAGCTGGTGGGCAGATTGGCTGATAAATCGGTCAAAGTT
>CALMDN010000042.1 GCA_937864935.1 uncultured Bacteroidales bacterium | reverse complement strand
GTTACGCTCAGAATGACAAGCTGTTGGGTACAGAATAGGGGGCTTGGTTGCGGCCAAGCCGCAACCAAGCCCCCTATTCATTGAACCCATGTAAATCAAAGTCATTCTGAGCGTTAGCGAAGAATCTCATAATTTTTACCGGACAACAGTGATTTAAATCATTGATTTTTTGATCGTTTCCTCATAGAGGCTGAGGAATCCTTCCCTGATTTCATCCCTCACCCGGCGGTATTCAGATAAAATGTACTCATCCGTTCCTTCGGTGAATGAAGGGTCATCGTAGCCCATATGCAGTCGGTGCTTTACTTTACCCAGAAATGCCGGGCAGGTTTCGTTGGCACCACCGCATACTGTAACTACATAGTCCCATTCCTGATCCAGATATATGTCAACCTGATCTGAAGTATGGTGACTGATGTCAATTCCAACTTCGGCCATCACTTTAACGGCGGTCTGGTTTAACCGGCCTGAAGCTTCGGTACCTGCTGAACAAACGGTAAGATTGGAATCAAATGATTGAAGAAAGCCATGGGCCATCTGCGAGCGACAGGAATTTCCCGTGCAGAGAATCAGTATTTTCATTGGTTTTGAGTTTTGATTTTTACGATTGGTTTGTTTTCTCAATGACTGATTTCACAATCAATGGCACCGCTTTTAACGGATTCAAAGAAGGTACTGAATAGCCCGATAAACCGGTCAATCTCAGTGGAGCAAAGACAGTAGTTGATTTTCAGTCCGTCGATCTCCCCGTGTATGAGGCCGCTGTCGCGCAATTCCTTCAGGTGCTGCGATACCGTTGAACGGCTTAAAGGCAGATTGTCAGAGATATCTCCTGAAATGCAGGATTTTGTTTCCGATAAATACTTCAAAATTGCAAGTCTTGCCGGATGTGACATTACCCTGGCGAAATCAGCCAGTTGCTGAAGATCCTTATCAAAGTTTTCCTTCTTGATCATGAATTATGTTTTATGTCGCAAACATACGACATAAAATCATAAGATAAGATATTGTAATGTTAATTTTAGATTAAATTTTGTTTACAATATTTAAAATTTCTGTTAAATATTCGTTTCCGACCCGGGGTTATATGGCTGTATTCAGCTTGTCATTTCACGAAATCATTCCATACAATAAGCCGGCAATGGTTGATAAAACAATCACAATACCAACATAAACGATGGTTTTTCGGGTTCCCATTACACCTCTGATTACCAGCATGTTCGGTAGTGATAGGGAAGGGCCTGCCAGCAGCAGAGCCAGGGCCGGGCCTTTACCCATACCCGAAGCCATCAGTCCCTGTAGTATCGGAACTTCCGTGAGCGTGGCAAAATACATAAAAGCTCCGACAAATGAAGCAAAGAAGTTAGACAACACGGAATTTCCACCCACCATTACCGAAATCCATTCATTGGGAATTACACCGGCAATGCTTTTTCCATCGTGGGTTGATCCGAGCAGAAAGCCGGCGGTTACCACACCGATGGCCAGAAGTGGCAGTATCTGTTTGGCGAATCCCCAGCTTGACAGGGCCCACTCGCGGTTGTCGGGATCGTTGGTATCCTTCAGGGTGATGAATGCAAGTGCACCAATTCCAACCAGCATGGGCAACAGGGGACTGAGTTTCGGATCGGGTATCAGATAACCGGCTGCAACCGCCGAACCAGCTGTAACGGCCACCGCGGCAAACACTTTTTTCCGGTCAATGCGCAGAATGCTGATAAGTGACCAGGCCAGGGCAAGGCTGAAAGCACTGGTAATGAACCATTTGTAATGCCAGAGATAATACCAGGCCGAAGAAGTATCGTTGTCCGAGGGTGCTCCCCAGTTGGCAAAAACCAGAATCAGTACCAGGGTGAAGAAATGGAAAGAGGTCTGCCACATGGGGCGTTTTTCAGGCGGTGGGACGATGTTCATCTGTTCTTCCTTCCGCACTTTTTCTTCCTTACGGTAGATCAGCGACATGATGGTTCCGATAAGAATACTGAAGGTTACGGCGCCGATGGTGCGTGCCAATCCCATTTCGAACCCCAGAATGCGGGCGGTAAGAATGATGGCCAGTATGTTGATGGCTGGCCCTGAATACAGAAATGCAATGGCGGGACCAAGACCTGCTCCCCGTTTATGAATGCTTGAAAACAGCGGCAATATGGTACAGGAACACACTGCCAGGATTGTTCCGGAAACGGAGGCCACGGTATAAGCAAGAAACTTGTTGGCGTTGGCCCCGAAATATTTCAGTACTGAACCCTGGCTCACGAAAATTGAGATCACTCCGGCGATAAAGAAAGCCGGAAGCAGACACAGGATCACGTGCTCGCGTGCATACCATTTAACCAGGTCGAACGTTGCAACGATGGCTATATTAAACCGTTCACTTTCAATGGGGAGAAAAAAGGCGGCTCCGAAGACGATTGCCAGCCAGAGCAGAAAATTCAGATCTTTGTTTGTTTTCATAAGCAGGTCAGGGATGCATTTGAGTTTTGAAATCAATATTGTCCGGTTAAAACTTGAAAAGAACTTGCCACAAAGACACGTTGACACTAAGAAGCACTAAATGATAAAAATAAATTTGTGTTACCTGCCTGCTTGGTGTCTTTGAGACATGGTGGCGAAAAGGTGAAAGTTAGCTACAACCTGTTTCATTCTTATGAGATTCATAGGTACAAACCATTCTGTTCAGATTTTACTATTTTTATCGTTTAAATGATAAACCGGGAATTCAGCCAGCGGAAAAGGGCTACATGAAGAAAATCCAGATAAAATAGAGCCCTGCCAGAATAAAAACTACTGAAACCACCCTTCTGAACCAGAGTTCAAAAACGGTGATCTTGTTGTACATCTTTCCGATCCCACCAAGGCTGAATGCCAGAATGTAAGCCAGTATAATTACCGGTAAGCCGGTAGCTATGGCAAAGGCCGGCAGCAAAAGCAGCCCTGTTGTCTGGGCGAGCACAATAGGCATCAGCATCCAGAAGTAGAGAACACCGCTGTACGGACAGAATGCCAGGGCAAAAATCATCCCGAGCAGCAATGCTCCCCAGCCGTTACCTGGTTTGATCCGGTCGGCAAAGCGCTGCATCAGACTACCTGAAGTACCGGGCAATTTGATGATCCCCAGCATAAAGATGCCGATCAGGATCAGCAGGGGGCCAATCCATTTTTCACCGTTGGCCTGAACTGCACGGCTTACGTGAAATTTACTTGCTCCGAAAAAGATGATACTCCCGACCAGGGTGTAACTGAACACCCTTCCCAGCGTATAGTATATGCCGTTCAGAAAGACTGTCCGCCTGCTTTCAATGTTTTTGCTGATGTAAGCAAGGGCAGTGATGTTGGTGGCCAGCGGACAGGGGCTGATGGCTGTCATCAACCCGAGAAGAAAGGCGGTCAGCAGGGGAAAATTACTCTGGTCAATCAGATGCTGAATAAATTCCATAATATCAGATTATTACAACGACTGTGCGGATGTTCAGCCCGGCATCCGAATGACCAGCAGATCCCGGTTGTTCTGGCAAAGCGGACTACTTCAGGTTTTTTTCTATTTCAGCTTTCAAGCCAGCCATGAATTTTTCCGACTGATTGCGTGAATAGCTGAAAGCGAAATTGGTGAAATCGGTGGTATTTTCCTTCTGTCCATCTACCTTTGTCAGATAGAGCGAGGATCCTTCGGCCTCGTACTTCTCCACCAGTTTGCTGTTTTTCCTGTCCTCAACATTCAGGATAACGAAGGTAATGCTGCCCTCTTTCAGCTCTTTGGCGAAATGGGTGTTCAGCACTTTTTTCGTGTTCTCTTCAATCGAAATGCAGGTCGGACAGCGATGCTCCGAATGGAAATAGACGACTTTGAGTCTGACAGGTTTTCCGGCAAATACCGGTGACAATGCCAGAAGCAGCATTGCTGCAACAAGTAGATTTTTCATATGCTTGATTTTTGTTGATTACCGGGTGAGCATTTCTTTGAGTTCATTTACCGAAGGAACACGCCCGTAAAAAATCACTTTCTCATCAACCACCATGGCCGGGGTCCGCATAATCCCGTAGTTCATGATTTTTACGATGTCCTCTTCCTTTACCACACTGGCGTCAAGTTTGAGCTCTGCAACGGCCTCACGGACAGATTTTTCCAGGTTTTTGCAGTTGGTGCATCCTGTGCCGAGAATTTTGATTTCCATGGTATTACTGATTTAAATGTATGAATGTTTAACGTGGAGCAAGCTGATCACTCTTTCCGTAATTCAGCATCCTGGGTTCAGAACCCACCGGTTCCCGTGTTCCGTCATTCAGAAACTGATCAAAAAGCACACCGGCAGTTTTCCAGTTTTCCTTGTTGATGCAGTATTTGATAAAGGGTGGGTTGATTTCACCCTGTATCAGCCCGGCTGCTTTCAGTTCCTTCAGGTGCTGCGAGAGGGTTGACAGGGCAATGGGAAACTCATCGGCGATGTTGCCGCTGTAGCAGCAGCCACGCGAAGACAGTATGGAAAGAATCTTAATCCTTGCCGGATGTCCCATGGCTTTGGCAAAACGTGCCATTTTTACCTGATCGTCGGGGTATGGTTTCATGGGTTGGAA
>CALMDN010000041.1 GCA_937864935.1 uncultured Bacteroidales bacterium | reverse complement strand
AAGGCGGTAACGCCCTGCGCCTTAAATGGAACGCCGTTACAGGAGGCGATTGGGTAGCCATCGCAGCCGGTACTGACTGGACTGCCAAAAATATCTCAGATACCGATACCTTACTCTTCTGGCTTCAATCAGCTGAAGGTCTTAACAACTCCGACCTCCCGCGGATTTTCATGGAAGATGTCAGCAATGTGAAAACCACAAAGCACGACTTTTCAACCTGGTGCAGCAACCTTCAGGCAGGCGTGTGGACAAAGGTAACCATTCCCATGAGTCTGTTTCTTGATGCAGGCGATCCGGTAAATTTCACTCAGATCAAAACCATTGGATTTGCCCAGAATTCCACAGATGGAGTCCAGCACACCCTCTACATTGACGATATGAGGGTGTTCAAAGGCACCGGCGTAGCTCCGCCTGCCGATGTTCCAACCGGTGTAACTGCAAACGGCTACGACAGTCATATAGAAATTACATGGAATCCGAACAACTCATCCAATCTGAATGGATATGAGATTCAGCGATCTGTTGACGGAGGATCGGTGTGGACCACCATTGCAGTTGAAGACCCGGCCTCTACCCGTCACATTGACTGGGTCAGGCCGCTCGGCACAGCAGTTACGGCTGTTTACAGGGTTGCAGCGCTGAATACAGCCAATGAGCCATCAGCACCTTCAGATCCGGCAACCGCATCCACACGGATATTCAGCGATGAAGAATTGCTCGACATGGTTCAGGAATATACCTTCAGGTATTTTTACGACTTTGCACATCCGGTGTCCGGCATGGCAAGAGAAAGAAACACCTCAGGCGATGTGGTCACCTCAGGGGGTACCGGTTTCGGAATCATGGGACTGATTGCTGGAGTCGAACGCGGTTTTATCACCCGTGCAGAAGGGGTTGCCCATCTGACAAAAATTGTGGGATTTCTTGAGACAGCTGACCGTTTCCACGGTGTATGGTCACACTGGCTTAACGGTAACACTGGTCAGGTGGTTCCTTTCAGCACCTATGACAATGGTGGCGATCTTGTTGAAACTGCCTTCCTGGTGCAGGGATTGCTGGCTGCCCGGCAGTATTTCAATGAGAATGTTCCGGAAGAACAGGATCTCGCCAACAGGATCACAGTTCTATGGGAAACAGTTGAATGGGACTGGTACTCGCGGAACAATTCAGGCGTGCTTTACTGGCACTGGTCACCCAACTACAACTGGCAGATCAACATGCAGATCCGTGGATGGAACGAAGCTGCCATCATCTATATGCTTGCGATTGCTTCACCAACGCATCCGGTGCCTGCATCTTACTGGAACAACGGTTGGGCTGGTGCTTCTTACTACAGAAACGGAGGCACCTTTTACGGCTACAAACTCGATGTTGGCTGGGACCGTGGCGGGCCCCTGTTTTTTGCACATTATTCCTTTCTCGGCTTTGACCCGCGAAGCCGCAAGGACGGATTTACAAATTACTTCAACCTCAACCGCAACCACACCCTGATACACCGGGCCTATTGTATGCAAAATCCGCTGAACTTCACCGGATACGGAGAAAACTGCTGGGGACTGACTGCCAGCGACGATCCCGATGGATACATGGCCCACGAACCGGTGAGCGGACGCGACAACGGCACCATTACGCCAACTGCTGCCTTGTCGTCGATGCCTTACACCCCTCAGGAATCGCTGGGAGCCCTCAAGCACTTTTACCGCGAACTCGGTGAAAAAACCTGGGGCTGGATGGGCTTCTACGATGCCTTCAACCAGAAACGCAACTGGTGGGCCTCTTCCACCCTGGCCATCGATCAGGGCCCTATCCTCGTGATGATTGAAAACTACCGGTCGCAGGCAATCTGGAACAGCTTTATGGCCAATCCGGAAATAGCCCCCATGCTCGAATCCATCGGTTTTGTTTATGATGCAAACAGCATAGGAAAAACACCATCGGTAATTGCCAGTACAATACATCCCAACCCGACAGTAAATCAACCGGTTAGTCTGAACCTGGAGATGAATGCCGGAACCGGCATTACCATTCTCTTGTCGGACATCACCGGACGGACAATCAGTGAAGCACAATACAGCGCCGGTATATCCGGGAATCAATCATTTGAGGTTGAAACCAGCGGTCTGAAGCCAGGGATCTACGTGGTGATCTTTCATACTTCAGACGGCAAAACCGGAAACGAAAAACTGGTCATAAGCAGCAATTGAACTTATGAATACCCCCAAAAAACAATACCAATCAACCCAAATAAACCAACAACCAAACCAAAATCAAATGAAAAAAGTGAAACATTTACTCATTCTGCTTTTTACCATTGGCCTGATGCCCCTGGTTATGGCACAACAGGTGAAGGTTACCGGTAAAGTCACCAACGCCTCTACCGGCGAAACCCTGCCTGGAGTGACCGTCGTTGTGAAAGGCACCACAACCGGTACAGCAACTGACCTTGATGGGAAGTTCTCCATCGAAGTACCCGGAACTGCCACGCTGATTTTCAGTTTCATCGGCATGGAAACCCAGGAAATCGCCGTTCAGGGACGCAGCACCCTCAACGTGCAACTGTCCTCTTCTGCAAGCCAGCTTGAGGAGCTGGTTGTCGTTGGTTATGGTACCACCAAGGTAAAAGACCTTACTTCGGCCATTACCACGGTAAAAGCCGATGAAATAATGAAAACCCCATCTTCCCAGCCGATGCAGGCACTTCAGGGCAAGGTGGCCGGGATGCAGGTCGTTGCCAGCGGCAGCCCCGGGGAAGCACCAACTGTCAGGTTACGCGGTATCGGCTCATTTCCCGGAAGAGGCAATGAAGGACCTCTCTACGTCGTTGATGGTATGTTCTACAACAACATCGATTTTCTTAATAATGCTGATATTTCCACCATCTCCGTTCTTAAGGACGCCTCAGCAAAGGCAATTTACGGAACCAGAGCTGCCAATGGCGTTGTCTTGATTGAAACCAAATCAGGAAAGATCAATGAAACTGCAACAATAACCTACGATGGTTATTATGGATATCAATCAGCCCAGAATGTGGTAAAAATGGCCAATGCCGAACAGTTTACCACCATGGCCCTCGAATCAGGCTCTGCAGCAGATGCTTCCTTCATTGAAAATGCCATGCAGCGCTATGGCAGAAGCCGGGTAAACCCGAACATCCCGGATGTGAACACCGACTGGTACGGCGAACTTCTTCGCATAGCTCCTATTCAGGACCACAGTCTGGATTTCTCCGGAGGCACCGATAAAGTCCGGTACTCTATCGGAACCAATTACTTTTTGCAGGAAGGAATTCTTGACATGAAGAATCAATTTGAGCGTCTGAATCTTCGTTCAAACGTTGACCTGAAAGCAACCAAATGGCTCACCATCGGGAGCAATCTGATCTTCAGCAATGCGACCAGGTACGCCGATCAGTCAAGTGCCTGGAACCTCGCTTACTTTGCCGTTCCTATTCTCCCCGTTTACGATGAACTGAATACTGCTGCAACCCCAGTCAATTATGCCAACGCACAGGACCTGGGATACCGTAGTGGTCAGAACCCTTTCCCGACCATGGATTTCAACATCGACCGGATGAAAATCAGGAAGATGATGGCCAACTTTTTCCTTGATTTCACCCTGATCCCCAGCACGCTGCCCTTCAAATCATCCTATAATGTAAATTACAATGTAATCGATCAAAGGGTAGTAAATCTGCCATTCTTTATTGGCAATAGTTTCCAGAATCCCGATGCTACCATTACCCGCACCATGTCGCTATACGACAATCAGAGTTGGGACAATGTACTTACCTTTAACAAAGGTTTTGAAAAGCACAACCTGACTTTGATGGCCGGTACTTCATTCAAAAATGAAGGGTATCAGACTTTATCAGCCCAGGGAAAAAACTTCCCATCCGACAAAGAGGAGACCTGGTACATCAACCAGTCATTGAGTGTGCTTGGTGATGCAGTATCTGACAATGGAGGACGTCAATATGGTATGTCTTATTTCGGCCGCTTAGCCTACAACTTCGATGACCGCTACCTGTTGTATGCCACCATGCGTGCTGACGGTAACAACAAATACCAGGAAAAATGGGGCTATTTCCCTGCCGTTGGTATCGGCTGGGTACTGTCGGAAGAAAGCTTCCTGAAAGGCAATTCAAATTTCCCCTACCTGAAACTCCGTGCTTCATGGGGTCAGTTGGGTAATGATAAAATCCAGGCCAGCGACGGTGCAAGCACCACCAGTGTAGTTACAACTACCATGGGTGGTGTCGTATACTCAGGCACGGTTGCCAGTAGCACATTCTCTTACCTGAAATGGGAGCTCACCGAGGAAACCAACATCGGACTTACCGGCAAGTTGCTGAAAGACAGGTTGTCAGTTGATGTTG
>CALMDN010000040.1 GCA_937864935.1 uncultured Bacteroidales bacterium | reverse complement strand
CATTCCTCACTTTTTTTGTTTTGATTTAACAGGTTTTTGTTAAGAACTTTTAAAACAAGCACCTTATAAAAGTATTTTTAGGTTTAAATTTGTTTAAGAAATGACTTCCCATCGGTCAATCTTTCGCCATGGGCACGGTCTTTGCAGAATCGCATACGAAATTCAGTGAATTTCTGTTATTATTCATAAACCCATTAACCATGATGAAAAATTCATTTTCTCCTGCCAGACTAAAGCACAGGCTAAGTTTTGGTATGATGCTTTTGTTAGCTGTTACCATCGGTGCAGGGCTCAGTTCCTGCAACAGTCAGAAGAAACTGGCCAAGAAAAAGGCCGAACAGGAACTGGCTGAAAAAACGGCCAAAGCCAAAGCAGACCTTTTGGCGATCCTCAACGATGACGGTAAAATGACCCTGGAAGAGAAGGAGTTTAAATTGGCAGCTGTAAAACGGATGAACCTTGATAATCAGGAGATTAAGGACCTGATTGGCCAGGCCGAAGAAAAGCTGAACCGCGAACGGGCTGCTCTGGAAAAGAAAAAGGAAGAAGACCGCCTGCAGCGGGAAAAGGAAGCGCGGGAAAGGGAAATGAGGGAAAGCGGTCCGTACCGCAATATCAATCTGGCGCTTGATGCCGTTGGCAATGCTTCGGATATTTCCACTGCAAACATGAAGATCAGGGAAGCCCTGGTGAACTTTGCCGGCGACGACGTTCCTGTTCTTATCCTCATCAGCAAAGAAGGGGAAGATAGCGATTACGACAAACCGACTACCATCCGCAAGTACCTGGAGTTTCTGAAAGACCAGAAGAAATCACCCAACAAGGTACTTAACGCCGTGTTTGATGCCAATGGAAAAATAAAGGAACTCGAACTCATTAAAAAGTAAGCACCATGATGAAGATAAAAGCATTCTTTCTGATCCTCGCATTTTCAGCCATCGGCAGTCAGCTTGCTGCGCAGGATGTTCTCAGCCCTTCACGCAAGCAGGCCATTGATTCACTGGCACTTGAGAAGGTCCGCGACCTGAGTAAATACATCAGCATCATCGGGAACAAAGACACCCCATGGTCGGAAGCCAACCGGGTTATTGAACGCACCCTGGAGTTGTTTGCCGATGGTGCCATGATGGGTGTTTCGTCGATCAACCGCGAAGAGGTTAACTATTATGGCGTACGCGAATACCTCGAACGTCTGATGGCCCTCAATTATGACCGCGTCAATATTCAGTGGTACAACATTCAGTATATCAGCGACCTGGAACGCCAGCCTGACGGTAAGTATGTAGGGGTGATCACCATTTACCAGCGATTTGAAGGAGTTACCAAGGAAGGCCTCAAATATGTGGATGTCACCAAAAAGGATGTTACCGTGTATGTGGAGAGGAAAACCACCCAGATATCAGGCCGCATTATCGGTTTCTGGGATGTGATGCTCGGCGACATCAGGGTGACCGAAACCAAACCGGGGAATTAATCCCACGAACCAAGAATTTTTCCGGCTGTATTCCTGTTGTTGTTCAGGAATGCAGCCTGATTTTTAAGAGTGATATTCGTTCAGAAATACTGTAATCAACTATGCATAAATTCAGGCTATTGCTGATTTCACTGGCGCTTTTGCCTGGCTTGCTGCCAGCCCAGTCATTCAATTCACTGCTGGGCGATGAAAGCATCCTGCATGCCCAGACCAAACAGGTAAACCAGTTCTTCCGTCGCTTCAACGCAGAAGAGAGTACCAGCGGAGACCGCTATTTTCCGGGCGACAAGGATTACAGAAATTCTGACCTGAGAAAACGCTACCTGGGGATTCTTTTTGATAACCAGAATGCATCGATCACCGATCCGCTGAAACTTTCATTTATAGAGGATGTCATGAGACCTGCTCAACCTCACTTTCTTGATTTCCATGGCGGACAATGGTTTACTGAGGTGCTTACTGAATTTACCTACATGGGCAAGAAAACACCCGTAACCATTTACATGAAACTCGAAGAAGAGAATCAGGGTTACAAATGGGTGATTACCAATGTTTACCTGAGCAGCTTTCACGAGATGTTCCACAACCTCGGCAAGGATGACCAGCGGTTTTTACATCCTATGAGCCATGAACTTGATTTTATGAACCTGGTGCGTGTTTTCAAAGACAAGGCCTATGTTGAGCAGTACACAGCCAGCGACTACCACCCCGATTACCTTACCTTGTTTCTGTATGAATTCAAGAAAGGGAACCTGGTATTCAATACGGTGAAAGATGTTAAGTTTCACTTCTTTCAGGTGCCGGGCTGGTATTTTGAACTGTCGGAATTCAACCGGCCGGGCACCAATGCAGGCTGGCTGATTTCAGGACTGATGAAAATCAATGATAACGATAAAGAGCTTCTGTTAAAATACCTGTACCATGAGTAAATATCTTTTTTTAACTGTCTTCGGGTCTGTATGCTTCGCATTGGCTGCCTATTCCCAAACCCAGACGACCAAAGAAACGAATGCTGCAAGCAGCAATATCAGCTTATCCGGGGAGGATATTTCGGCCTACAAAAAACAGGCGGCACAGATGGTTTCCTTTATGGAATTTGCTTTCAATACCATCGGTAGCAGTAAGTCGGAATACAAGGAAAAGGACATCATCATCAGCCAGTCATACACCAAGTTTTTCAGAGATGCCAAAGTTCAGGTTGAAGATGATCTTGCCGAACAGCGCGACGTGGTCACCAACAAGGATGTACAGGCTTACCTTAAGGACATCGATTTCTTTTTCACCGATGTGGTGTTCCGGTTTACGGTAGAAGAAGTGACCCAGGAAGTCAGCGAAAAAGGGGAGACCTTCTTCAAAGTAAGGGCCAGCCGCAACCTCAAAGGCAAAACCATTGAAGGTAAGGAGATTGAAAACAACAAGCTTCGTTTTATTGAGATAAACCTGGATGAAACACGTCAGGAACTTAAGATTGTCAGCATTTATACCACACGCTCCGGCGAGGAAGAAGAAGTCATTTCATGGTGGAATTCACTCGAACCAGAATGGAGGGCCTATTTTGCTTCGAATACCGTGGTTTATGATTCCATTCCGCTGTTTACCATCACTTCTGTAAAAAAAGATACCATTTTTGTGCAGCAGGCCGGTCTGTCAGCTGCCGACACCGTTAACCATGCAATCCCC
>CALMDN010000039.1 GCA_937864935.1 uncultured Bacteroidales bacterium | reverse complement strand
TGCAGATTCCTATCCCGAATTCGGTTCTGAGCAATTCTCAGCCCAGGCCCGGCATGTTGCCGAAGAATCGGTAACCCTCCTCAAGAATCAGGATAAAATTCTACCCTTACCCAAAAATGCGAAAATCCTGGTTGCCGGTCCCGCTGCAAATTCCATGAGACCCCTCAACGGAGGCTGGAGCTATTCGTGGCAGGGTGATTTGTCGGATGAATTTGCCGCTGACAGGAATACCATCTATGAAGCCATTCAACTGATGGCAGTTGACAGTCAGCAAATCATGCTCAGCGATGTTGTAAAATATGAGAAGAAGGGTGATTACAGGGCTGAGATCACTGCAGATCCGGGAGAATTTCTCATGGCAGCCCGCAAAGCGGATTACATTGTGCTCTGCCTCGGGGAGAACTCCTACGCTGAAACCCCTGGTAACCTGAACGACCTGGCTTTGTCGGAAAATCAGCAGCAACTGACCAGGCTGGCAGCTTCGACCGGGAAACCGGTGATTCTGGTGCTGGTGCAAGGCAGGCCGAGAACCATCGGTTCCGTTGAGCCACTGGCTGCAGCCATCCTTCAGGCCTACCTGCCAGGCAACTATGGTGGTGACGCCATCGCTTCCATATTGTATGGGGATGTAAACCCTTCTGGCCGGCTGCCCTTTACCTATCCCCGTTACCAGAACAGCCTGGAGCAATACTATCATGCCTATACCGAACAGCTGGAAGACCTTTCATCCCCAAACAAATCTGCCTTCTGTCCGCAATGGGAATTCGGGTTCGGCCTGAGTTATTCCTCCTTTGAATACAGTAACCTTACTTTAAGCAGCAGTCAATTCAGGGCAGCTGATACCCTGAAGGGAAGTGTAAAGGTGATGAACCTGTCTGACAGACCGGGGATGGAAGTGATACAGGTATATGCCTCCGACCTTGTGGCTTCGCTTTCACCACCGGTTAAACGGCTGCGCTGGTTTACGAAAATCATGCTGCAGCCCGGGGAGTCGCAGACCGTTGCCTTCGAAATACCTGTCAGCAGCCTTGCTTTTGTGAACAACGACAATGCCTGGGTAGTGGAGCAGGGTGATTTCACCTTGAGTGTACAAGAACTCCGGGCAGGTTTTAAAGTCGTGAATACCCTTGCTTTTCCTGGCCTATGAGTAGCCAGCCTGTCGTCGCTACCTCCTGTAAGCCTTTTTATTTCCCGGAGATATCTTATGCAGCTGGTAAATATTCAGAAAAAAAAACTGCTTGAAATTTCGGCAGGCTGATGTACCCATAAGATTGCTAACTTTGCCGCCCTGAATAACTTCAGGCATGAAAATCAGGCAATGACATTCAGTTTACAGTCAAGCGATACCGGATCCAATGCGAGGGCGGGGGTAATTACCACCGACCACGGCGACATTGTCACGCCGGTGTTTATGCCGGTGGGCACTGCCGGCAGCGTGAAAGCGGTGCACATCCGTGATGTGGATGAGGATGTCAAAGCCCGCATTATTCTGGGCAATACCTATCACCTTTACCTGAGGCCCGGATTGGATGTACTTCGCGCAGCCGGAGGACTGCACAAATTTAACGGCTGGCACAAGCCCATACTCACCGACAGCGGCGGATATCAGGTCTACTCCCTCACCGATCGCAGAAAGATGAAGGAAGAAGGGGTGGTGTTTCAGTCGCACATCGACGGATCAAGGCATCTGTTCAGTCCCGAAAGGGTAATGGATATACAGCGGATCATCGGGGCTGACATCATCATGGCTTTTGATGAGTGCACCCCTTACCCCTGCGAATACGACTATGCAAAGAAATCGATGGAGCTTACCCACCGATGGCTCGACCGCTGTATACAACGTTTTGGTGAAACAGAAAACCCCTATGGTTACCTCCAGACACTCTTTCCCATTGTTCAGGGCAGTATTTACCGGGATCTGAGGATAGTTTCGGCTGAAAAAATTGCCTCCTGCAATGCTGAGGGAAATGCGATCGGCGGGCTGGCTGTAGGAGAACCAACCGAAACCATGTACGAATTCACCGACCTTGTCTGCGGCATATTGCCCAAAGACAAGCCACGGTACCTGATGGGCGTAGGCACCCCGGCCAATATCCTTGAAAGCATCGCCCTGGGCGTAGATATGTTCGATTGTGTAATGCCTACCCGCAATGGGCGCAACGGCATGATTTTCACTTCAGAAGGCATCATCAACCTGAAAAATGAGAAATGGAAAGCCGATTTTTCGCCCTTAGACCCAAACGGCACCTCATTTGTTGATCAGGCATACAGCCGTGCCTATCTCCGCCATCTGTTCGTGGCCGGTGAAATGCTTGGCCCGATGATCGCCAGTCAGCACAACATTGCCTTTTATCTGTGGCTGGTGGATGAAGCCCGGAGAAAGATTTTTGATGGTACTTTTGCAGAATGGAAATCGGTGATGGTCAAGCGGCTATCGTCACGGATCTGATAATATTTCAAACGAATTCCCGTTGAAACAGCGCAGCACAGCATCTGGCAAATGAAGAAACTCGACCTTTACATCATCAGAAAATTCCTGGGAACTTTCTTTTATGCAATTGCTTTGCTGGCAGTGGTTATCATCATCTTCGACATCTCCGAAAAGATCGATGACTTTCTGGAGCGTAAACCGCCGCTTCAATCGATCATTTTCCAGTACTACTTCAACTTTATACCGTTCTTTATCAATCAGTTCAGTGCGCTGTTCACCTTTATTGCCGTTATTTTCTTTACCTCGAAACTTGCATCGAATACCGAGATTGTCGCCATTCTGAACAGTGGCATCAGTTTCAGAAGAATGCTCAGGCCATACCTGATCTCGGCATTTGTACTGGCCTCGATGTCGTTTGTGCTTACCAACTTTGTGATTCCTGAGACCAGCAAAAACATGCAGGAATTTCAGAAAAAATATCTCAAAAAGGGGAAGAAGGGCAGCGACAGCAACATTCACATGCAGATCAGTCCGGGTGTTTTTGCCTATGTTGAGAGTTTCAACAAATCAAACAATACCGGCTACCGTTTTTCGCTGGAAGGCTTTGATGAGGAGGGAATGGAATACAAAATCACCGCTGACAACATCCGATGGGACAGCGTAGCCGGCACCTGGAAAATTGACAACTGGGTAAAGCGGCAAATCAATCCCAAGGGCGAGGTGATTACCCGCGGAGCAACCAAAGACACCTTGCTCAACCTTAAGCCCGGTGATTTTTCGGTGGATTTTGACGATGCACTCTACATGAATTACCGCGAACTGCGCAATTTTATTGCCCAGGAGAAAATACGGGGATCGGGCAACCTGATGAAATTTCAGATAGAGAAACACAAGCGCATCGCCTTTCCGTTTGCCACCATTGTGCTCACCATCATCGGGGTATCTCTGTCGAGCCGGAAAGTGCGGGGGGGTATCGGATTCCACCTCGGGGTAGGCATTACCATCTGCTTTGCCTTTATCCTGTTTATGCAGATAACCACCGTATTTGCCACCTTCGGCAACCTGCCTCCTGTAATTGCTGTGTGGATCCCCAACGTGATTTTCGGGATTCTGGGTTTTTATCTTCTGAAAATAGCTCCGAAATAACCCCAAAAAGGCTTTCCTA
Organism: uncultured Bacteroidales bacterium; assembly: GCA_937864935.1. GTDB lineage: Bacteria > Bacteroidota > Bacteroidia > Bacteroidales > Lentimicrobiaceae > Lentimicrobium. The sequence continues at coordinate 2,261 of CALMDN010000039.1, read as the reverse complement.
AAGTGCGCTGCCGGTCCAATGAAACCGGTCTCCGAACATTTCATTCAGCGCAGGCGGAAGGCTTCGGAACAACCCAAAAACAGCTGACCCACTGCCGCTCAGCGAGGCATAAACAGCACCCAGATCGATGAGTTGCTGTTTCAGCTCTCCGATTTCAGGCCATCTGCCAATGACGGGTATTTCGAAGTCGTTGATCAGCAGATCCTTCCATTTCTCAGAATCAGCACCCTGAATTTCATCCAATGGCAGGCTGGTGCCCGAAGGCTTCACCAGGCTGTAAGCTTCAGCTGTGGAGATTCCGAAATGAGGTTTAACAATGGCAATCTGAAAATCATGCAGTGAAAAGTCAGTATGTGAGAGCAGCTCACCCCTTCCACCTGCTATCGCCGGGCGGTTTTCTATAAAAAAAGCACAGTCACTGCCCAGTTCGGCAGCCATTGAGCCCAGGTCGTTGTTGCACAGCCTGAGTGAAAACATCCGGTTGAGCAGACGCAGGGTAAAAGCCGCGTCGGAAGAGCCGCCTCCCAGACCTCCCCCCGGTGGGATCACTTTGTGCAGATGGATTTTCACTTCGGGTAACTGATAGCGCGATTGCATCAGGCGAAAGGCCTTAACACACAGGTTATCGTCAGAATCCCCCCCGATTTCAAGCCCGGAACAGGTAAACCCGAACTTCCCGTCAGCCGAAGGAGTAACCTCCAGGGCATCGGCAAGTTTCACAGGCACCATGATGCTTTCAAGGTTGTGGTAACCGTCATCTCTCCGGTTAAGAATGCGCAGGCCCACATTTATCTTGGCATTGGGGAATACAATCATACAGACAGAATTGGTTAATTACCGGAAGTGGCGATACATGCAAATATACATGCATCGGCGCCGAATCGCAAACAAATTGTGTTCAGTATCTGCTGTCGGACCAATGAAAAGGGCTACGGCAAATCCATCTTACCAAATTAATCCGGCATTCAACATTACAAGCTGTTTTCGGTTTAAATTTGCTGAAAGGGAGAAATTGCCATGACCATTATAAATTCAGTGATCTCATGGTTCATGAAGAAGCGGATGCATCAGATTGAACTGTTTATGAAATACCCCCTCGATGTTCAGGAGGAATGGTTTAAAAAACTCATCAATTCGGGAAGAAATACAGAGTGGGGCAAAAAGTACGGATACTCCTCCATCAGCAATTATCATCAGTTCATCAATCAGGTGCCGCTGAATGAATACAACGACCTGAAACCCTACATCGACCGGTTGAGGAACGGTGAGCAGAACCTGTTGTGGAATTCCGAAGTCAAATGGTTTGCCAAATCATCGGGTACCACCAGCGATAAAAGCAAGTTCATCCCAGTGAGCCAGGAGGCGCTTGACGAATGCCATTTCAAGGGAGGGAAAGATCTTCTTTCGATCTACTGTTCAAACAATCCCGACACAAAAGTTTTTTCGGGTCGTTTACTGGGTATGGGCGGATCACACTTCCCCGACAATCCCGGAGCCGGTACTTTCGTGGGTGATGTTTCCGCTATCATTATGGAGAACCTTCCATCGTGGATTGAACTTATCAGAACCCCTGACCTTTCCATCGCACTGATGGCTGAATGGGAAAGCAAAATTGAACAGATTGCCCGGATTACCCGAAACGAGAATGTAACCAACATCACCGGGGTGCCGTCGTGGACCCTGGTACTGCTAAAAAGGGTGCTTGAGATCACCGGAAAAAGCAACATCAGGGAAGTATGGCCCAACCTCGAACTGTTTATTCACGGAGGCGTGAGTTTTCTGCCATACCGCAACCAGTTTATGCAACTGATTCCCGGTGCGATGAATTACCTAGAAACCTACAATGCTTCTGAAGGGTTCTTTGGCATACAGGACCGCAATGAAGCCGATGATATGCTGCTGATGCTGGATTACGGAATTTTCTACGAATTTCTGCCTCTTTCAGATGCCGGAGAATCATCGGTTAAAGCCATTCCCCTTTCCGGTGTTAAAACAGGCGTGAATTATGCCATGGTGATCAGCACCAACGCGGGCCTTTGGCGTTATCAGATCGGCGACACCATTACCTTTACCTCGACCGACCCTTACAGAATCCGGATTACCGGCAGGACCAGAAACTTCATCAATGCTTTCGGGGAAGAGCTGATTGTTGACAATGCCCAGAAGGCCCTGCAGAGTGCCTGTGAAAAAACCGGTGCGCAGATCAACGAGTTTACCGCAGCACCCGTATATTTTGGAGAAAACAGCAGCGGAGCCCACGA
>CALMDN010000038.1 GCA_937864935.1 uncultured Bacteroidales bacterium | reverse complement strand
AATTACACCAGCCTGCTTTGGGAAACCAGTGGAACCGGAACCTTTAGCGACAACAGCATTCTTGACCCGGTTTACATTCCGAGTGCCGGTGATGTAGAGCTGGGCTCAGTCATCCTTTCGCTGACCGCACAGAACCCGGCAACAAACGATTCCACCACCTCAGTTACCCTGACTCTGGTTAAGGCACCTGTGGTTTTTGCAGGCAATCCGACCGACATCTGCAATGGTGAAAATTATTCAGCAGCCGATGCAACCGCGATCAATTACACTTCAATGGAATGGATTACTTCCGGAACCGGAACATTTGATGATCCTACCTCCATGACTCCAAGGTATACCCCGGGTGCGGAAGATATTGCCGCCGGTTTGGTAATGCTGACCCTGCGTGCATGGAACGATGTATGTGAACCTGTTGAATCAAGTATTGACCTTTCAATCAGGGCCCTGCCAGAACCTGCTGTCAGCGGAACCAATGAACTGTGCATCAATGCTACTGACCAGGTGTATTCCGCAGCAACCACCGAAAACACCTATTCATGGAGCATTACCGGTGGAACCATCACCAGTGGCCAGGCTGAAGCATCCGCTACCGTTACCTGGGATACTGCAGGCGAAGGACTGCTCACATTAACCGAAACCAATATTTACGGATGTTCACAGAGCATTGAATACCCTGTGACCGTAAATGCACTTCCAGCACCGGTAATTGAAGGTGCTGTGCTTGCCTGTGCCAACAGCCAGCAAGTAGTTTATACAGCACCACAGGTTGAAGGCGATCAGTACGATTGGAGCATCACCAACGGAGAAATTGTGTCAGGTGCCGGCACCAATGAAATCATGGTTAACTGGGGCGAAAACGGCCAGGGCATGCTTTCACTGATGCAGACCAATACCATTACTACCTGTGTTGCAGGTACTGAGTACAATGTAACCATCAATTCACCGGTAATCACCCTGGGCAACGATACAACCATTTGCATTACCCACCTGCTCACCCTAGAAGCTGACGGTACCTTTGCTGCCTACAACTGGTCTGACGGAAGTACCGGCAACAATATGCAGATCGATGCCAGCGTACAGGGCATCAATTCAACAGCTTACTCTCTCACAGTAACCGATGAGAATGGTTGCACCGGAGAAGCATCCATCATGGTAACCGTAGATGCCTGTCAGGGCATTGAAGACCACAACAATCAGATCGGTGTAAGCATCTTCCCCAACCCTAACAAAGGTAAATTTACCCTTGAAATCACAGGTGAAACCAACGGTCAGGCCCTGGTAAGTATTGCCAATGCCGCCGGAGAAGTAGTTTATACCAACAAATTTGCGATCACTCAGTCAGGCCAGCGTGCAGCCCTCGATCTGAATATCGGAAGCGGTGTTTATTTCATGAAGGTTGAAACAGCCAACGGTAATGTAACCCGGAAACTGGTTATCAGGTAAACGCTGATTGTATCTTATAAAAAAGCCCGCCTTCACAGCGGGCTTTTTTTTATACCGTTAATCAAAGGAACAAAGGCACTATCCTTTATCTTTAACAACTGAACAAAAAACTGATCAATACTACCATGGAATTCAAGCCTTCAGGCGACAATATGCTGGCTCCCTTCAGTTGCAGTTATACGCCCAATATACCTGAACTGCTGATGAAACTGAGATGCAGTATCGCAATTTCAACCTATCAGGCAGGAAAAGTAATTTTCCTTTCTCCAAAAAATGAAGAGAGTCTGATTCAGTTGCCGCGCACATTCAACAAGCCCATGGGCCTGACATTCCAGCCTGAGACCGGCAAAATGGCCCTTGCATGCCGTGATGAAGTGGTGGTTTTCGCCAATTCACCCGAACTCGCTGCCAGTTACCCGGGAAAGCAGGGTATCTATGATGCCTTGTATCTCCCTCGGGTTACCTACCACACAGGGCCCGTTGATATCCATGACCTCAATTGGGGTGAAAAAGGCCTTTATGCGGTTAACACACTTTTCTCCTGTCTGATGCTTATCAGCGACAGCCACAATTTTATCCCTTACTGGACTCCTCCTTTCATTAAGGAACTCAAATCAGAAGATCGTTGTCACCTGAACGGAATGGTAATGGTCGACAATAAGCCGAAATATGCAACAGCTTTCAATCAGGGAAACAGTTTTCAAAGCTGGCGCGATCATGTAGCGACAGATGGGGTGTTAATGGATGTTGACTCAGGCGAAATCATCGCCTCAGGTCTCGCCATGCCACACTCGCCCAGAATGATTTCAGGAGCGCTTATCTCCTGCAATCGGCAACCGGTGAAATCGTCAGGGTAAATACCCAATCCGGAACCTGTGAAACGATAAGCCGTATCAATGGTTTTGTAAGGGGGCTGGCCTTTTACAGGGATTTTCTGTTTATTGGATTGTCCAGAATCCGGAAGAACTCTTCAACTTTTGCAA
>CALMDN010000037.1 GCA_937864935.1 uncultured Bacteroidales bacterium | reverse complement strand
ATCGGCCGAGCCAACAATCAGGTCATCATATTCACGCAATCCGGTTCCGGCCGGAATCAGATGCCCTACGATAACATTCTCTTTTAGTCCGAGAAGGTCATCGCTCTTGGCATTGATAGAGGCAACGGTGAGAACCTTGGTTGTTTCCTGGAAAGATGCTGCAGAGATGAAACTCTTTGTCTGCAAGGATGCACGGGTAATCCCCTGCAACACCTGCTTGGCAGTTGCAGGTTGGGCATCACGGGCTTCTATGAGTTTTTTATCGCGGCGTTTGAGCAATGAGTTTTCATCGCGGAGCTTGCGGGCTGTAACAATCTGACCTGGTTTAAGGTTGGTTGAATCACCTGGGTTAATCACCACTTTCTTTCCAAAGATCCAGTCGTTTTCATCATGGAAGTCGATCTTGTTGACAAGCTCTCCTTCGAGGAATTTGGTATCACCCGGATCGGCAACCTCAACCTTACGCATCATCTGACGGACAATTACCTCATAATGCTTATCGTTGATTTTCACACCCTGCAAACGGTAAACTTCCTGAATCTCATTCACGATGTACTCCTGAACCTTCATGGGTCCCTTGATCGCCAGGATGTCACTGGGGGTCATGGCTCCTTCAGAAAGCGGGGTACCGGCTTTGATGTAGTCGTTTTCCTGTGCAAGAATCTGTTTGGATGTCGGAATCAGGTAGCTCTTCTCTTCTCCTGTTTTGGAGGTGATGATTACTTCACGGTTACCACGTTTGAGCTTTTTACCAAACGACACAACACCGTCGATTTCAGCAACAATTGCCGGATCGGATGGGTTGCGGGCTTCAAACAATTCGGTAACACGTGGCAGACCTCCCGTGATGTCACCGGATTTACCGATGGCGCGCGGGATCTTGACCAGAATTTCACCAGCCTTGATTTTACGACTTTCCTCAACAATAATGTGTGATCCGACAGGGATGTCATATACCCTCAGGTCGGCGTTATCACTGCCAACAATCCTGATGCTCGGATTTTTAGCCTTCTGACGTGACTCTATAATCACTTTATCATGATAGCCTGTCTGTTCATCTGACTCAACCCTGTAGGTTGTTCCTTCAATGATGTTATCGAAAACAACTTTTCCGGATACTTCCGACAGAATTACAGCATTGTACGGATCCCAGTCACTGATGAGCATACCCTTGGTAACTTCATCTCCCTGACGGGAATAAAGATTGGCACCATAAGGAATGTGGGCAGAGGCAAGAACAATACCGGTGTTTTTATCAACGATACGCATCTCGGCTGAACGGCCGATGACGATATCGTATTTCTTGCCCTCGGCATTCTCATACTCTACGAACCTGAGTTCATCAATTTCGAGGATACCATCGTATTTGGCTTCAATGCGTGAAGAAACCGAGATGTTGGATGCAGTACCCCCAACGTGGAATGTACGGAGGGTAAGCTGCGTACCGGGCTCTCCGATCGACTGGGCCGCAATTACGCCCACTGCCTCGCCTTTCTGCACCATCTGACCGGAAGCAAGGTTACGCCCATAACATTTGGCACAAACACCCTTCTTCGATTCGCAGGTAAGTACCGAGCGGATTTCAACTGCTTCAATGGGAGACTCCTCAATCACGCGCGAAACACCTTCAGTAAGCTCAGAACCGGCACTCACAATCAGTTCTCCGGTCTGCGGATGATAGATATCGTGCAGGGATACGCGGCCAAGAATACGGTCGTAAAGGGTTTCAACCACTTCTTCGTTTTTCTTGAGTGCAGTGGTTGTCAGTCCGCGGAGGGTACCACAGTCTGACTGTGTGATTACCACATCCTGCGCAACATCCACCAGTCTTCGGGTAAGGTAACCGGCATCGGCAGTTTTAAGTGCGGTATCGGCAAGACCCTTGCGGGCACCGTGGGTAGAAATAAAGTACTCAAGAACCGACAGACCTTCTTTAAAGTTGGAAAGAATCGGGTTCGCGATAATTTCACCTCCGGTAGCTCCGGATTTCTGCGGTTTTGCCATCAGACCCCTCATCCCAGAGAGCTGACGAATCTGCTCTTTGGATCCTCGGGCACCTGAATCAAGCATCATGTAAACCGGATTGAATCCCTGGTGATCTTTGGAAAGATTCTCCATCAGGGTGTAGGTCAATCTCGAGTTGGTATGTGTCCAGATATCAATAATCTGATTGTAACGTTCGTTGTTGGTAATGAATCCCATGTTGTAATTGCTCATTACCTCATCAACTTCTTCATTGGCCTGGTTTACCAGTTCTTCTTTAACCTCCGGAACGATTACATCGCTGAGGGTAAACGACAAACCTCCCCTGAAGGCCATGGTATAACCCAGGTTCTTGATGTCGTCGAGGAACTGTGCAGTTTTGGCAGTACCGGTTTTTTTCAGTACATCTCCGATGATGTCCCTGAGGGCTTTCTTGGTCAGCAACTGGTTGATGTATCCGAATTCAGCCGGAACAACCTGGTTGAAGAGCACGCGGCCTACGGTCGTTTCAATCAGTTTTGCGGGTGTATCCATTTCATCGGGGTTAACGATTTTAACCTTGATGTAAGCATGGAGATCCACTACCTTTTCGTTGTACGCAATGATCACTTCTTCCGGTGAATAGAAGATCATGCCTTCCCCCTTGACCGGGTTCTCCGGGATCGATTTGCGGCCTTTGGTCATATAATAGAGCCCGAGTACCATGTCCTGTGAAGGAACCGTGATCGGAGCACCATTGGCCGGGTTCAGAATGTTGTGTGAAGCGAGCATGAGCAACTGTGCTTCAAGAATGGCAGCATTTCCCAGAGGAACATGCACGGCCATCTGGTCACCGTCAAAGTCAGCATTGAATGCAGTACATACCAGCGGATGAAGCTGGATCGCTTTACCTTCAATCAGCTTGGGCTGGAATGCCTGGATACCGAGCCGGTGAAGTGTGGGAGCACGGTTGAGCAATACAGGGTGTCCTTTCAGAATATTTTCAAGAATATCCCAAACAACGGGATCTTTGCGGTCGACAATCTTTTTGGCTGATTTAACAGTCTTCACGATACCTCTTTCAAGCATCTTGCGGATGATAAACGGCTTGAAGAGTTCCGATGCCATATCTTTGGGGATACCGCACTCATTCAGTTTAAGTTCCGGACCCACGACGATAACCGAACGACCCGAATAGTCGACACGTTTACCAAGCAGGTTCTGACGGAAACGGCCTTGTTTACCTTTCAGACTGTCGCTGAGTGATTTGAGCGCCCTGTTTGATTCGGTTTTTACCGAGTTGGCTTTGCGTGAATTATCAAACAATGAATCCACCGCTTCCTGAAGCATACGCTTTTCGTTACGCATGATCACATCCGGAGCTTTGATTTCAATCAGCCTTTTCAGACGGTTGTTGCGGATGATCACCCTTCTGTAAAGGTCGTTCAGGTCGCTGGTGGCAAAACGTCCGCCATCGAGGGGAACCAAAGGTCTGAGTTCAGGTGGGATTACCGGCACCACTTTAACAATCATCCACTCAGGACGATTCTCAATGCGGGTCTGTGCATCGCGGAATGCTTCGAAAACCTGAAGCCTTTTAAGTGCATCGGCTTTCCTCTGCTGCGAAGTTTCGGTATTGGCCTTGTGCCTAAGATCGAATGACTCATGGTCAAGGTCTATTCCTTTCAGCAGGTCGAACAAGGCATCAGCTCCCATTTTTGCGATAAACTTATTGGGATCGCTGTCGTCGAGGTATTGATTTTCTTTGGGTAAAGCATCAAGCACCTCGAAATACTGTTCTTCGGTAAGCAGGGCAAGCTTTTCAATCTTGACGTCATCCTTGAGCATAACGCCATCCATGATACCAGCCTGAACTACAGCATACCGCTCATAGTAGATGATGGAATCGAGACGTTTTGTATTGAGGTTGAGCAATGCTCCGATTTTGTTGGGCAACGACCTGAAGAACCAGATGTGTGCCACGGGAACCACCAGCTGGATGTGTCCCATACGCTCACGCCTGACTTTCTTTTCGGTTACCTCAACACCACAGCGGTCGCAGACAATGCCTTTGTAACGGATTCTTTTGTATTTCCCGCAATGGCACTCCCAATCTTTTACCGGGCCGAAAATACGCTCACAGAACAATCCGTCACGCTCCGGTTTATAGGTACGGTAGTTGATTGTTTCGGGTTTGAGCACTTCACCGCTCGAACGTTCGAGAATTGCTTCCGGTGAAGCCAGGCTTATGGTTATACTTGAGAAATTACTGGAAATTGTGCTGTCTTTTCTGAAAGCCATATTTATGTTGAATAAAGTTTTGATGAAGACGTTGAAATACCGGTTTTCCGCGGATTCCGGTCAGTGTTTGTGCACCGGCCGGAATCGGCGAACCGTTATTTAATCGAATGAAATGTTGAGACCCAGTCCCCTCAATTCGTGAATCAGTACGTTGAATGATTCAGGAATTCCCGGGATCGGCATATTCTCGCCTTTAACAATGGCTTCATACGCCTTGGCCCTGCCCATAACATCGTCAGATTTAACTGTGAGTACTTCCTGCAGTATATGAGAGGCTCCGAATGCTTCGAGCGCCCAAACCTCCATTTCACCAAAACGCTGACCTCCGAACTGGGCTTTACCTCCGAGCGGCTGCTGTGTAATCAGTGAATAAGGTCCGATTGAACGTGCATGCATCTTATCATCAACCATATGGTGAAGTTTCAGCATGTAGATGTAACCAACCGTAGCCGGCTGATCAAAGGGTTCACCGGTACCACCGTCGTACAGATAGGTACGGCCGTTTTCAGGCAAACCGGCTTTCCTCAGATACTCATTGATTTTCGTATCCGGAGCACCATCAAAAATCGGGGTTGCAAAATGCAGTCCGAGTTTCTTACCTGCCCAGGCCAGTACGGTTTCATAAATCTGCCCGAGGTTCATACGCGAAGGTACACCCAGCGGGTTCAGTACAATGTCAACCGGTGTTCCATCGGCCAGGAAAGGCATATCCTCTTCACGGACAATCCGGGCAACAATGCCCTTGTTTCCGTGACGACCAGCCATCTTATCACCCACTTTCAGCTTGCGCTTCTTGGCAACATAAACCTTGGCCATCTGTACAATTCCGTTGGGAAGGTCATCACCCACTGTGGCAACGAATTTCTTTCGGTTGTATACGCCCAGAATCTCTTTATACTTAATTATATAGTTATTGATCAGCGACTTGACAAGATCATTCACATCCTTATCGGTGGTCCATTTACCCGGTATCACGTTCAGGTAATCAATGCCCATAAGCATCTTCTGGGTAAACTTCACTTTTTTGGGTACAATCTCTTCCTTGAAGTTATTGTAAACGCCCTGTGATGTTTTACCGGATACCAGAATGGTCAGCTTGTCAACCAGTTTGTTCTTTAATTCCTGGGAATTCTTGGCAAACTCATCGTCCAGAATCTTGACAATGTCCTTTTCCTTTGCTTTAACCTTGCGGTCTTTGATCATGCGCGAGAAAAGTTTTTTGTCGACAACCACACCCTTCATGGAAGGGGGTGCTTTCAGTGAAGCATCTTTCACATCACCGGCCTTGTCGCCGAAAATGGCCCTCAGCAGCTTTTCTTCCGGTGTGGGATCGCTTTCGCCTTTCGGGGTGATTTTCCCGATCAGGATATCACCTTCATTCACCTCAGCACCAATGCGGATAAGCCCGTTTTCATCAAGATCCTTGGTGGCTTCAACACTTACATTCGGGATATCGCTGGTGAGTTCCTCAACACCGCGTTTGGTATCGCGGACTTCAAGAATAAACTCCTCGATGTGAATGGAAGTAAAGATGTCTTCTTTCACCACCTTTTCGGAAATTACGATGGCATCCTCAAAGTTGTATCCTTTCCAGGGCATGAAAGCCACCATCAGGTTGCGTCCGAGTGCCAGATCACCGAGTTCGGTACCATAACCTTCACAGAGAACCTGTCCTTTTTTTACTTTATCGCCCTTGCGGACAATAGGACGGAGGTTCATGCAGGTATTCTGGTTGGTACGCGAGAATTTGGTGAGCGGGTAATGTTTGACATCGTCATCAAAACTAACCAGTTTCTCTTCTTCCTGACGAATGTGCCTGATGACCACTTCGCGGGCATCAACATATTCAACCAGTCCGTCACTTTCTGCAGTAACGAGTACCCTTGAATCGAAGGCAACGCTTTTCTCAATTCCGGTTCCTACGATCGGAGCCTCCGGGTTGAGCAGGGGAACTGCCTGGCGCATCATGTTTGATCCCATGAGTGCACGGTTGGCATCGTCGTGCTCCAGGAAGGGAATGAGTGAAGCTGCGATGGAGGCAATCTGATTGGGTGCTATATCGATAAGGTCAACATTCTCCTTTTCAACGATGGGGTAATCGGCAAGGTAACGTACTTTGATACGGTCGTGGATAAAGTTTCCGGCATCATCCATAGGGGTGGTTGCCTGGGCAATAACCTTGTTTTCTTCTTCTTCAGCACTGAGGTATACCGGATCTTCGTTGGGATCTACTTTTCCATTGACAACCCGTTTATAGGGAGTTTCAATGAAACCGAGTTTGTTGATCTTGGCATAAACACAAAGTGAAGAAATCAGACCAATGTTCGGTCCTTCAGGTGTTTCAATGGTACACAAACGTCCGTAGTGGGTGTAGTGTACGTCGCGGACTTCAAATCCGGCACGTTCACGTGAAAGACCGCCGGGACCCAGAGCCGAAACCCTGCGCTTGTTGGTAAGTTCAGCCAGGGGATTGGTCTGATCCATGAACTGTGACAGGGCGTTGGTTCCGAAGAAGGAATTGATCACCGAAGAGAGTGTCTTGGCATTGATCAGGTCCATCGGAGTAAACACCTCATTATCACGCACATTCATACGCTCCCTGATGGTACGCGCCATCCTGGCCAATCCGACACCAAACTGGTTGTGCAATTGCTCACCCACAGTTCTTACACGGCGGTTACTCAGGTGGTCGATGTCGTCAACCTCGGTACGCAGATTGATCAGACTGATCAGGTAGCGGATAATTGAAATGATATCCTGTTTCGTGAGAACCTTGATATCAAGGGATGTGTCAAGATCCAGTTTTTTGTTTATCCTGTAACGTCCAACATCCCCGAGATCGTAACGCTTGTCGGAAAAGAAGAGTTTGTCGATGATACCGCGGGCAGTTTCTTCGTCGGGTGGTTCAGCATTGCGCAACTGCCTGTAGATATACTCCACAGCTTCTTTTTCAGAGTTGGCAGTATCTTTCTGAAGGGTATTGAAAATAATGGAATAATCGATGTTATCCGGATCATCCCTGTGGAGGAGGATGGTTTTGGCTCCGGATTCAACGATCAGGTCAATATGGTGATTTTCAATTTCAGTTTCACGGTCAATAATAACCTCGGTACGTTCAATTGAAACAACTTCTCCGGTATCTTCATCCACGAAGTCTTCGATCCAGTTTTTCAGCACCCTTGCGGCGAGTCGGCGGCCGACAATTTTTTTCAGTCCGGCTTTGGACACCTTAACTTCTTCTGCGAGGTTGAAGATTTCGAGAATGTCTTTATCTGTTTCATAACCGATAGCCCTGAGGAGGGTAGTCACCGGCAATTTCTTTTTTCGGTCAATGTAAGCATACATTACATTGTTGATATCGGTTGTAAACTCCATCCAGGATCCCTTGAAAGGGATAATTCTGGCGGAAAACAACTGAGATCCGTTGGCATGATAGCTTGTACCGAAGAAAACTCCCGGTGAGCGGTGGAGTTGCGACACAACCACACGTTCCGCTCCATTGACCACGAAGGTACCTTTGGGAGTCATGTAAGGGATCATTCCCAGGTAGACATCCTGAATGATGGTTTCAAAATCTTCGTGTTCCGGGTCGGTACAATACAGCTTAAGCTTGGCTTTGAGAGGGACGCTGTAGGTAAGTCCGCGCTCAATACATTCTTCAATCGAATAACGCGGAGGATCAATAAAGTAGTCGAGGAACTCGAGTACAAAATTATTGCGGGCATCGGTAATAGGGAAGTTCTCAGCGAACACCTTATACAATCCTTCCGAGGCCCTGTTCTCCGGGTTGGTTTCTAATTGGAAAAAATCCTGAAATGACTTGATTTGAATATCAAGGAAATCAGGATAAGCAGTTTTAATCTTGGAAGTTCCGAAACTAATTCGTTCGATTGTTTTTGAGGCCAAGGTTGTAAAATTTAAAAGTAAATACTCAGTTATTTAAACAATTAAGCCCGATGTATAATCGGGAACAGCAGATTCTGCACCTTTGCGTACGCAGAGGAACAGAATCTGCATGTATAATTGCAAAAAATCCCATCTACTTATTTTACTTCAACCTCTGCACCGGCTTCTTCAAGTTGTTTTTTGAGTGCTTCAGCTTCGTCTTTGGATACGCCTTCCTTAATAGGTTTCGGAGCGGCATCTACGAGTTCTTTGGCTTCTTTCAGGCCAAGGCTGGTGAGTTCTTTCACGAGTTTAACAACTGCGAGTTTAGCCTGACCGGCACTTTTAAGGATAACATCGAACTGTGATTTTTCTTCTACTGCTGCGGCTTCACCTGCACCAGCACCACCACCGGCCATCATTACAGGAGCTGCGGCTGCGGGCTCGATTCCGTACTCATCTTTAAGGATCTGGGCTAATTCGTTAACTTCTTTAACAGTAAGGTTAACCAATTGTTCTGCAAAAGCTTTTAAGTCTGCCATTTTTATTGTTGTTTTAATTGTTTTACAATGAAGTTTTGTTATTCAGGTTTTGGATTGTGGTGCTTCCTAATGAAGCTTATGCTTCCCTTTCTGACAGGGTTTTGAGAACTCCGCTCAATTTATGACCGCCCGACTGCAATGCAGAAATAACATTGTTTGCAGGTGATTTGAGGGCCAGTATAATATCTGCGATAAGTTCATTTTTGGTTTTAATACTGATCAGGGTATCGAGACTGTGATCTCCGACAAATGACATCTCCTCAACAAAAGCTCCTTTCAGAATGGGTCTGTCGCTAGTTTTACGGAATTCCTTGATCAGCTTGGCAGGTTCATTGTTAACTTCCGATAACATAATGGAAGTCGCACCCTTCAGAGTATCATAAAGCCCTGAGAAGTCCTTGTCGGTGCGTTCCATTGCTTTACGTAACAGCTTATTTTTAACAACAATCAGTTTCACGTCACGTTTGAAGCAAAGGCGGCGAAGCCTGTTGGTAACTTCAACGTTGAGGTTTGAAATATCGGTTATATAAACTGTATTGCTGCTTTGCAGTTGTTCAGTCAGGGTGTCAATCAGTTGACTCTTTTCTTCTTTTCTCATGATAATTTTTCAGTTTTCGAGGAAAGTTCCACAGATTAACTTACGCAGTGATTGATTTTTGATCAACACGAATACCCGGACCCATGGTGCTCGACATGAACAAAGATTTCATGTAGGTTCCCTTGGCTGCGGTAGGCTTCAGTTTGACGATGGTCTGAAGAAGTTCTTTTGCATTTTCGAACAATTTCTCTTCGTCAAATGAAGTTTTTCCGATGGCAGCATGAACAATACCGAATTTATCGACTTTAAAGTCAATTTTACCGGCTTTTGCTTCAGTAACCGCTTTTCCAACTTCCATAGTAACGGTGCCTGTTTTGGGGTTAGGCATCAGGCCGCGGGGACCCAATATCTTACCAAGCGCACCAACTTTGGGCATAATGCTGGGCATGGTGATGATCACATCAACATCGGTCCAGCCTTCTTTTATTTTCTGGATAAATTCATCCAGTCCGTAGTAATCAGCACCTGCAGCTTTAGCCTCATCCTCCTTGTCGGGGGTGCAAAGCACCAGAACCCTGACAGTTTTACCAGTTCCGTGTGGCAGCATTACCGTACCCCTGACCATTTGATTGGCTTTACGGGGATCAACACCAAGTCTGACATCAATATCTACTGAGCTATCGAATTTGGTATTGGAAATCTGCTTTACGATTCTGATGGCTTCACTAAGGGAGTAAGTGCCGCTCTTATCGAACTTGGCAAGTGCCTCTTTCCTTTTTTTTGTCAATTTAGCCATTTCACGCCTTGTTAAAATTTGTTGTAACAATTTTACTGTCGCTCTTTGCGTCAGCCTTGTTATTTGTCAATAGCAAACGGAGGAGTACCGGAAACAGTAATTCCCATACTTCTTGCTGTACCGGCAACCATGCTCATGGCAGACTCAATGGTGAATGCGTTCAGGTCGGCCATTTTGATTTCCGCAATGGTTCTTACCTGATCCCAGTCGACTGAACCAACCTTTTTACGGTTAGGTTCTGCTGATCCACTTTTAAGTTTGGTTGCTTCCAACAACTGAACTGCTACAGGCGGAGTTTTTATGATAAAATCAAAAGACTTATCCTTGTAAACAGTGATAATAACCGGGAGGATTTTTCCAGCCTGATCCTGCGTACGAGCATTGAACTGCTTGCAGAACTCCATGATATTGACGCCCTTAGAACCCAATGCAGGTCCAATGGGAGGTGACGGATTGGCTGCACCACCTTTAACTTGCAGTTTAATAAAACCGCTTACTTCTTTTGCCATTGTTGAAAACTTAGTGATTTAGAAATTCGCAGTCACCCGTTCGTCAGTCTTTCTCTACTTGCATAAATCCCAGTTCGAGCGGAGTTTTACGGCCAAATATCTTAACCATAACCTTCAGTTTTTTCTTCTCTTCGTTGATCTCTTCGATCACTCCGGTAAAACTGTTGAAAGGTCCGTCGATAACTGTTACGGTTTCGCCAAC
>CALMDN010000036.1 GCA_937864935.1 uncultured Bacteroidales bacterium | reverse complement strand
TGCCATCACCCTTTATGAGAAGCTGCTTTCGCAGGAACAGGCTTCTCCTGAAATCTATTACAACCTTGGCAACGCCTATTTCAAAACCGGCAACATGCCGTCTGCCATCCTGAATTACGAAAGGGCGTTGAAGTACCGTCCGAACGATGAAGACATCCTGTACAACCTCGGGGTCGCAAACAGCCGCATTGTCGACAAGATCGATGTGTTGCCCGAACTCTTCTATATCCGTTGGTGGAAAAGCCTGAAACAGCTGCTTGCACCCGACGGATGGGCCGTTGCACTCATTGCTGCTGTCAGTCTGTTCTTCATCATCCTTGCCCTCTTTCTCCTGTCACGATCGGCAACTGCAAGAAAAGCCCTGTTCTCGGCTTCCCTGGTTATCCTTGTTGTCGCCCTCATTTCAGGGGCCATTGCCTGGCAAACATACCACGAAGCCCGGCAACAGGCCGCTGCAATAGTGTTTACCCCTACCCTGCCGGTGAAAAGCTCTCCCGATGAGAGCAGCATCGATCTCTTTGTGATTCACGAAGGCTTGAAAGTAAAAATCATTGACAAACTGGGCGAATGGAATGAGATCAGCATTCCCAACGGCAGCAAGGGCTGGGTAAAGATCAGTGATCTGAAACCCGTCTGAATATGCCAGCCCTGCTGAAAGCGTCCCTGCTTTTCTTTCGTGTTCACCTTTTCCGCTACGGAAGAATCATCAACCAGCTCGGTATTTTCAGGGTACTGATACTGATAGCCCTGCTGATTTTTGCCCTGAAAGCAACTTCTGTTCCGGATAAACTGCACTGGCAGGCAGCAATCATTTTACTAACCATCCTGCAGATTCACTGGTCACGCAAAGATCAGGTTCTGCTGAGTAACCTTGACCTGAATTCCCCCTTGTTCTTCATGCTCAGCTATAGCCTGGCCGCTGCACCTTTCGCTTTGTTTTATCTGGTAACCGGCAGCTACAAAACCTTCGTGATCCTGATTTCAGGCATTCTGATCATTTCAATGCTGAAGCTGCGCCCAAAACAAAGCTTCCGGTTTCCGGTGTTCTCATTTCCGGTGATTCCCGCTGATGCCTGGGAATGGAGGGCCGGGATGCGCCGTTTTGTCCCTTTGCTGGTACTGACTTACCTGCTGGTGGCTGTTTTTTACCGGCAGAGTTTCGCACCTCCGGCAGCAATTCTTATCCTTTCCCTGATGGCTGCCTATTTTCAGACTTACCAGGAGCCCAGCACCATGATCGAAGCCCTGCAGTTAAATCGTGGGGCATTCCTGCGGAGAAAATGGCTGCTGCAGCTCTCTCTTTTTCTGCTGATCATCCTGCCACCGCTTGTTTTCGGACTGATTGCGTTCCCTGACACCCTGAGGCCGATGATGCTGGTAATTATCAACAGCCTGTTGATTCAGGTATTCTCCGTTTCCTTCAAGTATGCCGGTTTTCAGTCCGGTAACGATATTTCGTATGCCTACGCCATCCCCTTTCTGCTGAGTTTTGCCTTCATTGTGCCGGTACTTTTACCCTTACCGCTGATCATGGCGTTTGTATTCAGCATCAGGGCGCGCAATCAGTTAAAACTCCTCGGATTATGATCAGCATTCAGCACCTGGATTTCAGTTATGGCAAAAATCGGGTCATTCAAAGCCTCGACTGGCAGCTGGAGCCTGGCAAGGTTCATGGCCTGGTCGGCATGAACGGTGCCGGTAAAACCACCCTGTTCAACCTTATGGCAGGATGGCTGAAACCCGCT
>CALMDN010000035.1 GCA_937864935.1 uncultured Bacteroidales bacterium | reverse complement strand
CCGACTCGTAGGGACAACCCGTTAAAAGGAAACCAAGAGCGCCAATAAATGGAATAAATCTGAAGGCTTTCAGCTGTTTTAAGACACAATTAAAGCGGATTTGGGTACCGGTGGATTTTCGTATTGTTGCGGTGCTTGGTTAAATAACAGGTTAAAATCGGGAAATGAAAAATGAATATCCGGTTCAATTGATTATTTTGGGTTTGAAGGAACGCTGTTTTCTGAAGTACCGTTCGCAGTTTGGCATTTGGCTGAGCAACGAAACCGACACCAGGCAGCTATAAGCAGAATGATTTAATCATTGATAATCCGGGTTGAATGAAGCATGTCAAGTTTCCATCCATTCTCTGTTAAAATTGCCGTTGCGCTTTCTAACCAATGCGCTTTTCTGATGATTTTATTATCAATTGAGAATGTTGCATAGTTCTGGTATGCAATCCATGCCATGCTGCCTTCGATTTTAATTTCAATAATTTCTATTGTATTCATTCTTTTTGGATTCGGGTTCCGAAGCTTGGCTTTATCCAAATAATCAGCAATAGAATCGTTATTCCAAACTTCTCCGTTTTCTAAAAGCAGGAAATCTTTGGTGTAGAATTTATCAATGTTTTCAGAATCCAATTCAGACCATATTTCATCAAAAGATTCAACTACTAAATTTCTAATACGTGTTTTATCGGTTTCATTTGAAACCTGACTGAAAGATATGGTTGTAAGGAACATCATTAGAACTGTGGAAAAAAGTCTTTTCATATTTGTTGTATTTAAGTTACTGCCAGTTCTCTGATTATACCGCATTAAGGTTTGTTTTTCAAACGGATACAATCCTCACCAATAACAAACAATTCATTGGTAAGGTTCAGGGTGGCTTTGATCGTGTTTCAGATTGCTTCTTCAGTAAAAGAAATTTTAGTCAATAGCAGGCAGATTTCTTGAAGCATCGGTTTTCCAACCAAGTTAGTTCACAATGATAAGAATGGCTTTGACAGACCTGTTTAAACTGCGTTACCAGGGGATACCGCCCGGGCATATTCAGGAATCCCGGCAAGGATAAGTCAGTTAACCCGTGGCCTGGATTGTCAGGAACAGGCGGATTTGTTATTGACGCCTAATCAGAATTAATCCACAGTAACTACCGGCCAGGGTGCAGCGGTTTTCCAGGCGTTGCGGGTAAAGTCGGGGATATCCACACTGCTGCTGCGGTTCATCAGCGATTGTTCACTCAGCGGAACAATGCATGACCAGGCGGCGGCATCGTAAACATCCTGATCGAGCGGCAAGCCATTGCGGAGGCAATAAATGAGGCGGTAATCCATGATGAAATCCATACCTCCATGTCCACCAACCTGTCGGGCTTTTTCGCCGATCTGGTTTACCAGCGGATGTTCATATTCCGATTTTAATTTCTCGAATTCTTCCGGAGTGAGGTAGGTGTGTGCATTGGGTTCAAGGGCGATGGCCGGTTTTGGCCACTTTCGGGCCATTCCTTTGGTTCCGCTGATCAGGTGCAAACGGTTGTAGGGTCGAGGGCTGGTGGTATCGTGCTGTACCATCAGGGTGCGACCATTCACTGTCCGGATAAGGGTCGTATTCATATCACCAAGGAGGTAGGTTTCCCTGGCTTCAGGGGAGCCGGCCCCGAACCGTTCAGCAGCAAAGAGACTTAAACCCGCCTGACGGGTCGACATGGAGGTCAGATAATCGAAACGGTCACCACGGTTTATGCCCATAATTTGTGCGATGGGACCCAGGCCATGGGTAGGGTAGAGGTTACCGTTGTGTTTCTTACTGTGCTCGAGTCTCCAGAAGTTGTAATATCCTCCTTCGTTCTGTTTGAGAAATTTGAGCTCCCTGAGATCGTGAATGTAAGCCCCTTCAGCGTGAAGAATTTCACCGAAAACCCCATGGCGGGCCATATTCAGGGTAGCCAGTTCAAAAAAGTCGTAACAGCAGTTTTCAAGCATCATGCAATGACGCTGGGTCGCTTCGGCTGTGTCGACCAGTTGCCAGCATTCTGAGAGTGTAAGGGCAGCGGGTACTTCAAGGGCTGTGTGTTTTCCGTTTTTCATCGCATACACCGCTATCGGGGTATGCAGGTCCCAGGGGGTACAGTTGTATACAAGATCAACATCCTCCCGTTCACACACCTTCATCCAGTCGGTTTCACCCAGGTATTCGGCTGCAGGCGGATGTCCGGCTCCGGTAATCTTCTTATTGGCTTCTTTTACAAAATCGGGAATAAGGTCGCAGACAGCGGTGATTTTTACACCTTCAATCAGTAACAGCCGGCGGACAGCATCCTCCCCACGCATCCCGAGGCCAATAATGGCAATTCTTACGGTGTTCAGAGGCTCACACCTCAGTCCCATAACCGATTTTCCCTTTCGATCAGCGGGATCAGCGGCAGGTGAATAACCCGTTTCAGACAAATCATTGGCTAAAACTTTACCCAGAGTACCCAATCCGAGCGCAGCAGTACCCAGGGCTGCAAGTTTCAGGAAGTCGCGCCGTCCGTTGTTTTTCTTCATAACGTTGCTTTATACTGGCAAATATAAAGAAATCAAACAATCTGGATTACAGGAAAATGGATAGGAAATACAAAGTAAAAACAGTAGATTTACTTCCACTCGAGGGTTTCGAGCAGATGGAGGACATCTGCCTTGATGAAGTCAATCACCGGAGCGAGGGAATCATTGTTGGGCAGTACACTGAAATACAAGGCGCCCCTGAGAAAATGGCCGGTGCTGTCGGTTACATAAAACTGATAGGGTGAGGCAGCTCCCGAGCCACGGATATCGTAGATAAGCCCGAAAACCCTGCGTCCGGCATTTTCAATACGGACCTCTTCAATGGCAGAAGCTTTGGGTATATGTTTGACAACCAGGGCATGGGCGTCTTCTGTAAATACGGAAAGGTTATCATTTACCGGTTTATAACTCAGGTGAAGCCGCCCTTTAAATCGCGGGAAATCAACGTTAATCCAGTTAGCTTCACCGGGAGCATTGGGGTCCCGGGTAATTCGAGCATATACCGGATACTGAAAACGGTATGGAAAAACGCTGTCGAGGGCCCGGTATTTTTTTTCCGGCAGATCAATCCTGAAATAGCCTTCAGGTTTTGGCGCAGGCGTTTCGCCGCAAGAAGCAAGCAAAAGGGTGAACAATACGCCGGCAAAACCGGGGATGGCTGATCTGATAAGGGAGTTTTTAAGGTTCATTTAACCGGAATAAGGTAACAGTCAGTTACAGAAGAATGGCTTAGTTGTTTTGATCAATGATCACCCTGATTTTTTTAATACGTCTCTTATCAACGGTTTCAGCCTGAAAAACGTATTTATCGAAACGGAATTTCTCACTGGGTTCCGGAATTTTACCGGCCAGCTCGAGCATCAGGCCGGCAAGGGTATCTGATTCCCCTTTGGCTTCATCAAAAATCCGGTCTTCGATACCCAGCAGTTTGCAGAAATCATTCAGCAGGGTTTTCCCTTCGAAAATATAGTTGTTGTCGTCGATTTTCGAATAATGAATGTTGTCACTTTCTGAGTCGAATTCATCGTTTATTTCGCCAACAATTTCCTCCAGAATATCTTCAAGTGTTACAATTCCTGATGTGCCTCCGTATTCATCAACAGCCACGGCAAGGTGAATTTTTTTTGCCTGGAATTCCTGAAGCAGATCGTTGATGCGTTTGTTTTCAGGAATAAAAAATGCCGGCCGCTGCAGCTGCTGCCAGTTGAAGTCGTCGCTCTGGTTGAAGTGGGGAAGCAGGTCTTTGATGTAAAGAATGCCGGTTACATGATCAAAATTCTCATGGTACACTGGGATACGGGAGTAACCTGAATCGAGAATGATGCCCATCAACTGATTGTAGGATGTGTTGTCTTCGACGGCAGTAACATCAATCCTGGGCCTCATGATTTCGCGGACGGAAGTATCGCCGAATTTTACGATTCCTTTCAGGATTTTCTTTTCCTCTTCGGGCGTTTTGTTGTCGGATGTAGTAAGTTCGAGTGCTTCGGAGAGGTCATCAATGGAAATTTCATGTCCTTTTCTCGCTATCCGTTTGTCGATGACAGAGGTTGATTGAACCAGTACCGAGCTGAGGGGATAAAAAATCCTGCGCATGATCAGCAGGGGTTTTGCCATAAATCTGGCGAATGATCTAACGTTTTGCGATGCATATATTTTCGGCATGATTTCGCCGAAAAGCAGCAGCAGGGCGGTTACAACGATCACCTGAATAAAAAATCCCATCAATGGTGATTCAGAAAAATCAAACAATCCGGCCATTACATAGGACGACAGAATCACGATGGAAACATTCACAAAGTTATTGGCGATGAGAATGGTGGCGATCAGTCTTTTAGGTTTCTCCAGCAGGTGAATGATCAGTTGATTGGTTTTGTTGTTTGAACTACGGATATTGTTCAGCTCGGCCGGGCTGAGCGAAAACATGGCAATTTCAGATCCGCTGATGGCAGCAGAAAGCATGAGTAATACAACGATTAGGAGGAGGCTGATGATGATACCGGGTGTAACAGGTCCGGTGTAGATGTTGAGCAAAGTTCCCAACAACTGAAAAGAGGGTTCTAAATCGGGGTCTGCCAAGGTATGATTGTTTTAATGGCCTGATAGTTAATGTCAATAGCGCAAAGATAAAAAAAAGCAAGATTACCGCAATGTTAAGTCTGAAGGCGATAAACCAGATCGATGATTGCTGATGCATCCGGGACAAATCAGGCCGTCAGCGATGTTTCAAACCAGGGAATAAAAAAAGCAGCTCTGGGTTTACTTATACTCCAGGACTTCGATTTCTCCTTTCATCACTCCTATGGCGTTCATGGCGAGTGCATCAACATCGTCTTCATCGGGATAGATG
>CALMDN010000034.1 GCA_937864935.1 uncultured Bacteroidales bacterium | reverse complement strand
AGTCAAATCTGACGATGCCCCGGCAATTCAGTTTTCGGTAGAGCATGGCGGAGATATTTCGGCAGGTTTCGGCAAGCTCCGCATCTATGGGAGCCGGGGTAATTTCATCGGCCAGGCCATCGGTGTACTTTGCTTCATAATCGAACCATTCTTTGTGGCTGATAATCTGTGTTAAAGGCAGTATCCTCAGCTCTCCTTTTTCTTCAAAGATACCGCAGGTAACTTCGGTACCAGGGATAAATTCCTGGATCAGCACTTCGTCGTCTTCCTGCAGGGCGTTTTCAATGGCCGGCAACAAGCCTTCCATGGTTTTTACTTTGGTGATGCCGATGCTGGAGCCGCTGCTGTTGGGTTTCACGAAACAGGGCAGACCGGTAACGGAGATGATTTTCTCCGGGCTGATGGCATCGCGTTTGTGCAGATAAAACGTTTTTGCCACATTCACACCCATACGGCCGGCAAATTCGTTGCAGAAAAACTTGTTGAAGGTGAGTGCCGAGGTTGACCGCCCGCAGGTATTGTAGGGAATGCCTACCATGTCGAGGTAACCCTGAAGTTTACCATCCTCCCCGGGAGTGCCGTGGATTCCGATAAAGGCTGCATCGAAGGTGATGCGGCTTCCTGTGGTCTGAAGTGAGAAATCATTGCGGTTAATTTCTGCTGTATTTCCTTCAGGGTCAGTGTAGTACCAGCTGTTCTCGGTTATTCTGACAGGGAAAACATTGAACAAGGCCTCGTCAAGGTGACCAGCAATCACTTTTCCGCTTTTGACCGAAATTTCATATTCTGAGGAGTATCCGCCCGTGAGCAGCGCAATGTTTTTCTTCATAGAATGGCTGATATTTGCTTTATGTCAACGATGGTCATCTCTTTGTCCGTTAAACTCTGGAATTGCTTATGAGGTTCTTCGCTTTACTTTGTTACGCTCAGAATGACAAGCAGTTTGGTACAGAATAGGGGGGGGCTTGGTTGCGGCTTTGCCGCAACCAAGCCCCCCCTATTCATTGAACACATGCAAATCAAAGTCATTCTGAGCGTTAGCGAAGAATCTCATAATTTTTACCTGACAACAGTGGATGGTTGTATGAACCGTTGGTGAAATTTTCCGGATGGCACCACATCGACACCTGTTGAAAGTGGTGTTCAAAGATTTCGGAGGAAGCCTGTTTCCGGGCCGGCCAAATATTCATATCTTTGCTGACCGGGCAATAATTTCCCGGCTGCAAAGTTAATAAACCTGACGGCCGGATGCAGAATTTTGTACAGGGGCTAATCTGATTTGCATGAATTTTATTCAGTTTATAACAACACGTGTATTTCTGAGGCAGTTGCTGATTGCCATTGTGATAACTTCAGCTGTGGTGGCACTGGTACTGAGCATGCTCAAATGGTATACCCACCATGGTGAATCGGTGGTGGTGCCCAACCTGGTGGGGTTGAATCCCTCACAGATTGAGCAGCTTGAAACCATCGATAACTTTGAGGTGATCATTGTGGATTCGGTCTTCGATTCCAGGCAGCCAAGCGGATCGGTCATCATCCAGGATCCGGTTGCCGGATCAAACGTGAAGAAGCACCGCAAGATTTACCTGACTACTGTAGCTGTTCTGCCCGAACAGGTGAGTATGCCCGATCTGGTTGATCTCACCCTGCGTCAGGCCAGTGCTGCACTTGAAACCTACGGCCTTGAGTTGGGTCATGTAAGCTATGTGCCCGATATAGCCGCAAATGCAGTACTTGCGCAATACTACAGAAACCGTGAGATTGCACCGGGTACCATGGTTCTGAAAGGTTCGGTGATTTCGCTGAGGGTGGGACAGAATGACGGTAACGGACGTTATCAGGTTCCCTTTCTCATCGGGAAAACCCGCGAAGAAGCCCTCAGCCTGATACAGGAAAATTACCTGCTCGTCGGGGAGGAAATTTTTGAAGAAAATGCTGATCCGGAAACAGCCAGGGTTTACAGTCAGTCTCCTTCATTTGCCAATGGCCTGATGCTGAACGCCGGTCAATCAGTGAACCTGGTGTACCGCGATCCTTCAGTGTTTGATTTCGACACTTACCTGGAAGGGATGACCGCGGATACCGCTTCAACCGATACGGAGGATGAATTCTGACGGCTGACAATCTGTTTCACCTGGCAGCCGCTCTTTACCGGGAGACCAGGATCTGTTGCAACGACAATCCGATCAGAGCCAGTAGAAATGTTCATTCTGAAAAGAAATGGATCGTTAGATGGAGAACTCTCACTTACGC
>CALMDN010000033.1 GCA_937864935.1 uncultured Bacteroidales bacterium | reverse complement strand
CCTCCGGTCATATAACTGGTCTGAACAATCAGGGTATCAACCGCGCCATCGGTCAGTTTGATGATGTTGTAGGTAACAGAAGGCTGAGGAACGGTAACCTCGGCATCCGTAGCAACCTTGCACAGGCCCAGGAAGGCTCCTTCGCCGATGAGTTTCAGCTTTGGCTCGGTTCCGGAAGTTAATTCAAACCTATGCTCACCGCTGCTCCATGCCGAAAGGTCCTGACCCAGAAGTCCGGTCATGTTATCGGTGCTGGCACAGAGGTTCGAAGGATTGAAGACACCACCTTCGGCCCAGTAATCCCCTTTATCGTCATAAACCACAACACCACCGCGTTTGAATATCCATTCATCGTTCAGTACACAGGGGCGACCGGCGAGTTCGTCGTTGTTCAATCCCATTGCCCACCAGATGGAGGCATGAGAGGCCGGTCCAACCTCAAGCGGATAGCGACCGGTGCTCACATCGCGGATCAGCTTCCAGGTCTTCTCCGTGCTTCCGACAAGTTTTGCCATTTCCAAGTCGGGATCAGAAATCAGGATTTCAACCGAGTAGGTGTCTTTCGTTCCATCGGCAGTGGTGGCTGTCAGGGTAACGGTGTACAAACCTTCTGAGGTATAGGTATGCACAGGGCTGAACTCTGAGGAAGCTCCTGAGTTATCTCCGAAATCCCAGGTAACTGAGGGGGTTCCGTTTATCCCGTTGGAATAGTTGGTAAAAACAACAATTTTGTAGTTTTCTGCATCCACCTTGTAGGCGAAGCTGGCGATCACATCATCGCCTTTGTCATCTTTCTTACAGGATACCACCTGCAAAGCCAGTAAAAGCAGGATTGCAAGCTTCCCTAATGAGAAATAGTGTTTCATGGTTGGTTGGTTTAAAAAATTGTTTGGTTTGGTTGGTTATAATCTGAAATTAAACTTTTCAGCCACAGGATTCCGGGAAAAGACTCCCATTTCAGGCTACAAGAATTTGAAAATGTGCGCCTTGCAAGGCTGTATTATCCCCGGTTGAATGTAAGTGTACATTAGACACAAAGGTAAAAAATGTTATGAATGATCAACACACAGGACAAAATTTGTTTGATCCTAATTTCAATTGACTGTTGTAAAACTAAACAATTCCTGATCAGGAAGAAACAGGTTCCCTCTCAATCTCCGAAAAGATTGTGGAAGAAAATGAGCGTAGGCATTAAATCTATTTAACTGATAATTAATCTTTTGAAAATATATTTTCGACTATTCGACAAATTTGGTCGATTTTTATTGACAAAAGTAAAAAGAGGTATTACTTTTGCAGACTCAAATTTTAACAGGATGCTTGATAAGG
This sequence comes from uncultured Bacteroidales bacterium, assembly GCA_937864935.1. Lineage (GTDB taxonomy): Bacteria > Bacteroidota > Bacteroidia > Bacteroidales > Lentimicrobiaceae > Lentimicrobium. The sequence goes on along the minus strand of CALMDN010000033.1, from coordinate 9,498 downwards.
ATGAGGTAAAAGAGACCATAGTCGGCGTTGCCCGTCACATTTTCACCAGGTTTGGTTTCAGGAAAACCACCATGGATGAGATTGCCCTTGCGAGCAGAAAAGGCAAAAGTTCAATTTACTATTACTTTTCCAGCAAGGAAGATATTTTCAAGGCCGTAGTTGAAAAGGAAGCCTCCCTGCTGAAAAGTGAACTCATGCTGGCAATCGGCAAAGCTTCGAGCCCCGAACAGAAACTGAAGGCACATGTCAGGGTCAGAATGCATTCAATGGGGAAGCTCGCCAATTTTTACAGTGCAATGAAGGATGATTACCTGAGTCACCTTGAATTCATCGAGAAAATCCGCAAGAAATACGATCAGGAAGAAGTGGCAATGATGGAAAATGTGCTGAAGGAAGGGGTGGAAAACGGAGCATTTGAAATTGAAAATACCACCCTTGCTGCCATCGCCATCGTGACTGCCCTGAAAGGGCTTGAAATCCCACTCTTCTGGGGGGCAGAAGAAAAGGATGTCGATCGCAGGCTGGATCACCTGATTTACATACTTTTTAACGGAATAATGAAACGATGACCTTTTTTTTACCCAATTTTCGACCATTTTACTTTTATAGTCGAATAGTTGTATATTATTTTTTCAGCTCAATCTCAAAACACCGGATTATGAAAAGTTCCAATCATTTCAATAAAAGAGGTTTGTGCCTGTGGCTGCTGTTGTTTCCGCTGGTTTCATCCACAAGTCTGAAGGCCCAACCACTTGAGGTTTCGCCTGAACTTAAGAGCCTGATCCTTACTTCTATTGGCCGGGATCACAAAATCATCAGCCATGACATTGATTCAGAAATAGCTGTATGTCAACGAAATGCAATACGGATGTCGTACCTGCCAAAAATTGAGTTGGGTGGTAAATATCTGTATGTCAATTCAGTAATGGATTCAAAACTGGGGGATATTACCGGGTTTGAAGGAGCATCAAAATTGCAGGAGTTTATGAACAGCCCCTCTTTCCCTGCCATGTTCCCTCAGCTTGCCGGCCTGGGTAGTGAGATTACCGCACTTCAGCAATTGCTGGTTCAGCAGGGACTGGTGCTACCCTCTCTGACGAAAGATCTTTCGGGAGATTTCAGCGGAAGTTATGGTGGTATTGACATGACAGCAAAAATGCTGCTTTTCAGCGGCGGGCAGGTCCCGAATCTTTCGAGGGCTTTGTCTGAAAAAGTAAAAGCACAACAGTCGTTGTCAGAAAAAAGTACAGCTGATGTAATCAGTGAGGTAGTCTCCGTTTACGATCAACTGGCCTTACTCAATCAGTCGAAAAAGGTGCTTGAGGAATCTGCCCGGAGGCTGGAGGCTGAGAAGCGGTTTGCATCTTCGGCACTGAGCAATGGTTTAGCCACTGACTTTGATACACTTAAAATAGCTGTAGCGCGGGCAGCCCTGGAAGCAAAGATTGCTTCATATGAGGGAAAGAAAATTCTGCTGACTCAAAAACTGGCCCAATTGACCGGAAAGCAACATACAGAATTCAGCAACCTCCAGCCTGTTCTGGAACCAGCAGTCCTCATCACCGGCAATGAAACCATTGAAAACAGAGCGGAGTTAAAGGCACTGAAATCCGGGGTGCAGGCTCAGAGGTACCTGATCAAAGCAGAAAAATCGCACTATCTTCCCAAAATTCAGGCAGTGGCTTCGGTCAGATACGACGCCCTGACAAATGCCAGTACCCATCTTGATGCACCTCTGGCTATGGGCATTGACATAAACAACCTTACCATGGGCCCAACGGTGCTGGCCGGTGTGGGCTTCAGGTGGGAACTTTTCGATCGATCTTCGGGCAGTACCAGGGTAAAACAGGCCAGACTGGAACTCAGGAAAGCAGAGAACGCCCTTGAGGAAGCCAGGGAAATGCTGGAACTGAACCAGGTAAAGGCATCAGCCGCTTATGAATCTTCCAATGCTCAGCTTATCTGGAAGGAGAAACAGAAGACCGCTGCGCTCAGAGCACTTGAACTGGCAAACAAATCTTACAAAGAAGGTATGCTGGGCATTACAGAACGTCTTTCTGCTGAAACTGAAGTACAGATTGCTGAACTCGAATACCTTCAGGCCATTTACGACCAGCGTCAGGCAACCCTTGATTGCTATAAGGCAACCGGCAGCCTCACCCTGAACAATATCCGATAAACAACCCAAAAACTACAAACACAGGAATCAGATGAAAACCACGAATCAGAAACACACAGGAGTACTCACAGCTTTTCTTATACTCACGGGCGGCGTTGCAGCCATCAGCCTGATCGGCTGGATTGTTACCAAACAACCTCCGGTTATGCTTCAGGGTCAGGCAGAGGCAACAGAAGTAAGGGTTTCGGGAAAGGTTCCCGGAAGGATTGAAAGACTCCTGGTGTCAGAAGGCTCTCCGGTGAATCAGGGGGATACGCTGGTCATCCTGAGCAGTCCGGAACTCAATGCAAAGATGATACAGGCTACGTCAACCGAAGAGGCAGCATCAGCGCAGAGCCGCAAGGCCATCAGGGGAGCCCGTCAGGAGCAGATATCCGGTGCCTATGAATTATGGCAAAAGGCTGAGGTTGGGGTAAGACTGGCTGAAAAAACCTACACCCGTGTGAACAACATGTTCAACGATGGTGTAGTCCCGGCCCAGAAACGTGATGAAGCGGAAGCTGCCTGGCAGGCAGCCATTGCTACTGCGAAAGCCGCCAGATCACAATACGAGATGGCAGTGAACGGTGCTGAAAATGAAGACAAACAGTCGGCTGCTGCCATGGTTAACAGGGCAAAGGGGGCTGTCTCGGAGGTTGAATCGTATCTCTCTGAAACCCGGTTGGTGTCACCCATCAGTGGAGAGGTTTCTGATATTTTTCCTCAACGGGGCGAGCTTATCGGCTCAGGTGCTCCGATCATGAGTATTGTAGACCTGACCGATATCTGGGTGGTTTTCAACATCCGCGAAGATATGCTTGCACAGATTAAAATGGGGAAAGAAATCGATGCTGTTGTCCCCGCCCTGGGCAACAAAACTGTTAAGCTGAAAGTAAGCCACATCAAAGCAATGGCCAGTTATGCCACATTCAAGGCAACCAAAGCCAACGACGGATTCGATGTGAAAACCTTTGAAGTAAGAGCAAGACCCCTTCAACCTGTCGAAGGTCTTCGCCCCGGGATGAGTCTCATGGTGGATTACGAAACATTGCGTTAGAAAGGAAAACTACTGACTCATGAAACGAATTCTATTCAATATCCGGCAGGTTACTGTGCGTGAGATCTTCAGGATGTCTTCCGGGAGTCTTATTCTAATGGTAACGCTGATTCTGCCGGTTGCATCAACATTGTTTTTCTGGTCGCTGATGAAGGAAGGGGTTCCCGACAAAATGCCGGTTGCTGTGGTGGATCTTGATCAAACGCAAACATCCCGAAAACTGATCCGGAACATTGATATAACCCCTTTGAGCCAGGTGATCATGCAACCAGAATCAATCGCGGAGGCATTGTCGGAATTGCGGAAAGGAAACATTTACGGGTTTGTTGTGATCCCCGAAAATCTGCAGGCCGATATCCTGGCATCCAGACAACCAGTCATCAGTTATTATTACCAGAACAGTTTTCTTATTGCAGGTGGTCTGATGCAGAATGACCTTACCATGATCTTACATACCCTGTCGGGTGGTATAAACATTCAAAAACGGGAGGCCATGGGACAGAATGAAGAGGAGATTATGGCACAGGTCCAGCCCGTAAGCCTCAATACTCACCTGTTGTTCAACCCATGGTCAAACTACTCGGTGTATGTAACCAGTATTGTGCTTCCAATAATGCTTCAGATATTCATTCTGCTCATGACTGTTTACAGTATAGGTATTGAAATAAAAGAAAAAACATCGAGGGAATGGCTGCGTACTTCAGGCAAGTCGGTGGTGGTTGCTCTAACGGGAAAGCTGCTTCCCTATACTGCTATTTTCTTCATTGTCATGATGTTCCAGAACTTTATCCTTTACAAGGTTCTGGGGATTCCCATGCATGCCAATGTCGGCTGGCTGGTTTTGATTTCGCTCATTTATGTTCTTTCTTACCAGGCGGTTGGCATATTCTTCATCGGTTTACTGCCCCTGATGCGCCATGGGTTGAACCTCTCGGCATTTTATGCCATCCTGGCACTTTCGCTTTGCGGATTCTCCTACCCGGTTGAATACATGCCTTCCATCTTCAGATTTTGGGCGGAAGCATTCCCGGTACGACATTACATGCATATTTTCCAGCGGCAGATTCTGGCCGGAGGTGATCTTTTCTATTCCTTGCCGGATTACCTGTTCATGCTGCTCTTTTTGTTGTTGCCGTTCACAGTGCTTTACCGGCTGAAGTCGGCGCTTATCCATCAGAACCATATCGAAGATCTCCCCCAATCCTATCATCAGATCACTCATGCCTGAAAATCAGCCGGGCTATCCTCCATGAATTGAATGGTTGCTTAAAATTCAAAAACAACAGAATGAAAAACTGGTCTCAATCAAATTCTTTTTACATTGGATTTCAACAGATGACAGCTGCCATGAGGCATGAAATCAGGTTGATATTCTCTGATGCGGGGGTACTTATTATCCTGTTCGCTGTACCGTTGATCTATCCGGTTCTGTATTCATTTATTTATTATCCCGAGGTTGTCAGGGACCTCCCTATCGCTGTGTTTGACGAATCAGCTTCAGCGCAAAGCCGTTCTTATCTCAGAAATCTCGATGCAACTCCGGAAGTCAGTATTGCAGCACACGTCAGATCCATGGATGAAGCTGCACGACTGTTCAGGGAAGGGAAAGTCAGGGGAATTGTACAGATTCCTTCAACATTCAGCGATGACATTGCCTTGGGACGTCAGGCCACGGTTTCAGCCTATGCTGACATGGAGTTTTTTCTCTATTACAAAGCACTGGTAACCGGTGCAAGTTTCGTAACTCTGGAGACAGGAAGGAACATCCAGATCAGAAACCTGACAAAAACAGGGTACACAGACAGGCAGGCAGAAGTAACGGCTGAACCGCTAAAGCTCGTTGAAAACGCAATGGCCAATCCAGCCGGAGGATTTGCCAGCTATGGAATCCCTGCTGCCCTTATTCTTATCATTCAGCAGACGCTGGTGCTTGCCATAGGAATTATCGCTGGTTCCATCAGGGAAAAGCAATCCGGAAGTGTTCCGAAAATTATTGAATACGGTGGTCCCGGCGAAATCATCAGACAACTGATCGGGAAAGCGGTAGTGTACTTCCTCATTTATGCTGTTCTGTGTCAGTTTATGCTTGGCCTGATCCCCTCCTGGTTTGGCTATCCCCGTAATGCAGATTTTATAGAAATAGGGATTCTTATTACCCCTTTTCTGCTTTCTTCTATTTTTCTCGGTCAGTTTCTCTCGGTATTTTTTAAAAACAGGGAAAGTGCTATGCTGTTGTATCTTTTCACCTCCATCCCTTTGCTTTTCCTGTCCGGCGTAATCTGGCCATTGTCAAACTTCAGTCCTCTGTGGCAAATGGTCAGGGCACTCTTCCCTTCATCTGATGCCATGACCGGATATATCAAACTGAATTCATTGGGAGCAGCTACTGGTGAAATTAGCAAAGAAACCGGTTTACTCTGGGTCATGACCGCAGCCTACTTCGTTCTCGCCTTTATGGCCCATTTCTTTATACATATCCGTTCAAAGCACCTGCGGGAAGAAGTTATCGGGACTGATATGAACTGATTGCTGATTAAGGTTAACCGACATCTCTGTCTTTTTCTGTCATTAAGCTCAGGGCCCTTTGTCCGGGGGTTGGCCTGTGGGTTCCCAGGATCACCGAAAACTTATATTTTGGGCCTGGTGTTGCTGTATTTACTTTTCATTCATAATATCGTATCTTGGTTCAGGGAATCAGCATCTGTAAAAAATTTTACGCGCGAACCTTACCAAGGGCTTGTTCTGGGATTCTTCCGGCTTTATTGTTCGTAAATACTGTCAATCCGGGGCAAAATTCAGCTCAGTGAGTATCAGGATGATCCAAAAACACAAATATCTCCTGAACTTCAGGTTACATCGCTGGTCATCACAGTATAAAGATATTATCCAAGAGTGTCAGATCCTGTAATTTTTCATTACTAAAACAAAAAATGGATGAAACAACAAAGTCAGGTGGATCTGTTTAAGCATGCACCATTCGCTTTTGCTGTTCACAGGGTTATTCCGGGGCCGGAAGCGGACAGGAAAGAGTTTATGATTGAGGAAGTAAATGAAAAATTTACCGAAATCTTCGGTACAGCTGATATTCCTGTGTTAAACCGGCAATTGGCGGAAGTTACAGCGGCGGTGATTGAAACGGAAACCGATTTCAACCGCCTGATGGAAAAAGCTGCTTCCCGGGGTGTTTCAGGGCAGCTGATGCTGAAAACCAGGGAGAACGGTGCCGATTTGCTGATGGAGTACTTTGCAGCCGACAACACGCGTTGCATCACCATTTTCCATGAATCTGCCAGCAGCCGGGAAAGCAAAACGAACGAATCTGTTGCGGAGGAGCTAAATTTCAGGGATTTATTTGAAAGCATCAACCTGGGGGTTATTTATCACAATGCCGATGGGCTGATTGTTGAAGCGAACCGTTCGGCTGAGTCGATACTTGGATTGACCAAGGATCAGATTCTCGGACGGTCATCCGTTGATCCCCAATGGAAATGTCTGCATGAAGACGGAAGTGATTTCCCCGGTAGTGAGCACCCTTCAATGATTGCCTTGTCGACCGGCAAGCCTGTTTACAACGAAGTGATGGGGGTCTACAATCCCTTGTGGAACGAAATAAGGTGGATTACCATTGATGCGATACCTTCATTCAGGAAAAATGAATCAAAACCCTGTCTGGTTGTGGTAACCTTCAAAGACATTACCGAAACCAGGGGATTGAAGGCAGACCTTCAGGACAACATTGAACTGGTGCACAGTCTGTATCGCATTGCTCCCGCCTGCATAGGGGTGATGAGGAACCGGATATTTCTGAATGTCAACCGTGAGATGTGCAGACTGACTGGTTATACTGAGGATGAGCTGATCGGACAGGATGGCGGGATTTTATATCCGACACAGGAGGAATATGAATTTGTGGGCAAAGAAAAATACCGTCAGATCAGGGAGAGCGGAACCGGCACTGTTATAACCAGGTGGGTGAGCAAAAAGGGACAGGTGCTTGACATACTCCTCACATCCTCGGTAATTGATATGCATAATCCTGAAAAAGGGGTAGTATTTACGGCACTGGATATTACTGCCCGCATAAAAGCAGAGCAATTCCTGCGGGAGAGTGAAGAAAAATTTAAAGCGGCTTTTGTCGCCAGTCCCGATCTGGTTAGCCTGACAAGACTTACCGATGGATTATATGTTGATGTAAATGAGTCTTTTATAAATAAATCCGGTTATACCCGTGAAGAAATCATAGGTAATTCAGCCCTCAACCTGAATATCTGGGTTAATACGGAACACCGGGAACTCCTTATAAAAACCCTGAGGGAAGAAGGAGTGGTCTTAAACTTTGAAACAGAATTCCGGCTTAAAGGTGACAGGATTATCAGCGGCCTGATGTCGGCCAAGATTATCAGTCTGAACAGTGTGCCACACTTACTGGCCTTTACCAGGGATATTTCCGACCGGAAAGCGGCAGAGAATGCATTGAGGATGAGTGAGGAACAATACAGAACGGTAGTTTCATCATCGGGAGATGGCATCATCCTTCAGGACAAAACCGGGATAATACTGACATGGAACAGAGGGGCTGAAAGAATATTCGGAATCCCGGCTTCAGAAGCCATCGGATTAACCTCAGAAAGCGGAAAATTTCATTTGTTTGATGAAGATGGATCAGAATTAAAGGCCGAAGACCACCCTTCCATGATCACGCTGAGAACCGGGAAGCCGGTTCAGAACCGGCTGATGCGGGTAAAAAAAGAGCTGGGTGACGATTACTGGATTATTATAAATACCAATCCGGTATTTACCGATGACCCAAAAAGCCCGGCCTCTGTTGTCATTACTTTCTCAGATATTACCAGATTGAGGATGGCACAGGAAGCCCTGCAGGCCTCGGCTGAAATTGTAAAATCGATTCCATCCGGGCTATTTACCTATAAACATGAAATACCGGGCAAACTGATACTTACCGATGCAAACCCGGCTGCATTGCGGCTGACGCAAAACAAACCTGAGGAGATTCTGGGGAAGGAGTTCCATGAAATCTGGAGCGAATCCGCTGATGACAAATTGTATAAATCATTTCTAAGGGTAATGGAAACGGGTGAACCGCTTCTATCGGCAAGCACTGCCTATTCCAATGGTAAAACAGAAGGATTCTTCCGTATTTCAGCATTCCGGATGCCCGGCAATCGCCTGGGGATTGCCTTTGAATACATTACACAGTTAAAACAGGCTGAAAACCAACTGGTTCAGGCGAAAGAAAAAGCCGAAGAAAATGAAATACTGCTCAGATCCATCATTGAAAATGCCCCTTTTGAGATCTGGGCGAGGGATAGGGACGATATCGGAATCCTTGAAAACAAGAATTCAATCAGTTCCATCGGAAGTATACTCGGCTTAAAGCCCGATCACAACAGTGTGCCGCCTGAAATTGCTGCAGTATGGATCTCAAACAACAAGAGGGTTTTCAGCGGTGAAATCATTGATGAAGAGTGTAATTTTAATGTACATGGGGAAGAGAGGGTTTATCAGCAGATCATTGCACCCATTGTTACTCCTGACGGAATCAATGGCATTGTTGGCTTCAATATAAACATCACCGATAAGATCAATGCCCGGCAAGCCATTGACAACGAGCGCAAGATGCTGAGGACCTTGCTGGAAACCATTCCTGACTATGTTTTTCTGAAGGATCCCGAAGGAAGATACATCACCTGTAACCCGGAGTTCGAAAAGCTTTCAGGATTGCCACTTCAGGAGCTCAAAGGATTAAGGGATCACCAGTTTCTTCCGGAAAAAATTGCCGTCCAATACAGGGAGAGCGACCTTATAGCCCAGGCAGCCAATACACCGGTAACCTTCCGCGAAGAAGTCCTTAACAGGACCACAGGTCAAACAGAAATGCTGGAAACGATAAAAACCCCGGCTTATGATGCAAATGGCAAATACGTGGGTATTCTGGGTATTTCACGCAACATAACAGAGATTCAGAAAACCCAGGAAGCACTCAGGGAAAGAGAAGAAATTTATTCTTCAATTGTAAACCAGGCGAACGACTCTATTGCCCTGGTAAATCCTGAAACAGGTGTTTTTACAGAGTTCAATGAAGCCGCTCATAAAAATCTGGGATATACCCGGAAAGAATTTGAAAATTTAACAGTTGCTGACATTGATGCCGAATTCACCCGGGAAGGTATTATTGAGCGGCTTCATATTCTTAAAAACTCCGATGGTAGCATCTTCGAAACCACCCACCGGCACAAAAACGGTTCACTCATCGATGTCAGGG
>CALMDN010000032.1 GCA_937864935.1 uncultured Bacteroidales bacterium | reverse complement strand
TCAGAAATTTTTCGCTGAATTCACCGGCATCTTAGATTGGCACCGGGTTTAATGAATCGTCCTGCATCACAACAAAATAATAATAGTCGTTGGCAAACCTGGCTCTATCCCTGTATTTTTGAATCATGAAGTTGCGGTATTCTCTGTTAGACGGATCAGAGGATATAAATTCGATGAGGCCTGCTTCCTGTGGCAATTTCCGGCAAAAATACAGGCTCATTTCTCCTTTCACCAGCAATTCACCAAAAACGGCATTCCTTTCATCAAACCGGCATGCCCTGTAATACTTACCGTCCTGTTTAAAACCGAATATCCGGCTAGCCGGGAAAATCCGGCCGGGAAAATCATAGTGCGACAAGAACTGATCGGTAAAGTTGCTGCGCAGGTAAGCACTTGCCTCTAAGGAATCTTCGGGAGTCATATAGATCGTTGCCGTACGATAATCAATCATCGCCGGATCTGTCAGATCAGGTGCAACAACAACATCCCGCTTCTTTTTGTCTGACTGCTTCCTTGTTTGAGCTTTAGCCGGTCTCTCATTCCCTCTGCTTTCCTGGGCCGGTAAATTCAAAGGTGAAAGGACGAGTGAAAGGATCAATGGAATAATAACCAGCAGAAAATATCTCATCACTATTTTAATTACGCCAATCCTGTTGCAGGGTCTTTGAACTCTGGTGAACTGAACAAAGGTATAAAAGATTGAACATTCCGATCCTTTTAACAACATGAACATGAAATATGAACCGATCCGGAAACAAACTGATTTTTTTCATACGTTTACGACCGGAAATCATTTTCGGACAATTGTATGTTTTTAAAAAACCTTATTCTTCCGGCGTTTCTTCTACTCAGCATCTGCACACCGGCCCAGCAACCCTGGCGCGAAGGTGAAATGCAGGTCAGGGTATATCCGGCCAATGCGGACGATTACCTGACCCTCAGGCAACTCAGCCTGAACGGGGATGAATGTGAAGGCTTTCTGAGGTATTACCTCACCCCTGGCGAATTATCCCTGATTGAATCCCGGGGCATCACAACCGAAACTGAAATTGCCGACCTGAACCTCTGGGCTGAATCATTCGGTCCCCGCGGTGTACCTTCCGGTTATTACACAGTTGCCGAACTGAATGAAATCGCCGACAGCCTCGCACTTAACTTCCCCGACATCTGCACCCTGCATGAACTGGGCATAGGCACCGGATTTTACACCTTAAAAGCACTGAAGATCAGCGATAATTCAGCCATTGATGAGAATGAAGCTGAGGTGATGTTTGACGGAGGAATTCATGGAGATGAAATAGGTGGTCCTGAGAACATGATACGTTTTGCCAGGGATCTTTGCCTGGGATACGGAGCCGACGAACAGATCACCAGTCTGGTGAACAACCGTGAAATCTGGGTATATTATTGTGTAAACCCCTACGGGAGGGAAAACATGACACGCTACAATGCCAATGGTGTTGACATCAACCGTGACGGCGGATACATGTGGAATGCGGAGGGCAACTCCACTTCTGCTTTTTCTCAACCTGAAACCAAAGTTTACCGCAACCTGCTTTGCAGCAACCAGTTTGTGATTCATTGCAGCTATCACAGCGGCACTGAGTTTATCAGTTACCCCTGGAGTTACCGCGCCAACCCTACCCCCGACAATGCTTTTCACGATTTTCTGGCAGCAGCATATGCTGAAAACTCAGGATATACCGATATCCCTTACGGACAGGGATTTACCGGTATGTATGCCATCAACGGCAGCACCAAGGATTTTGGCTATGGTGCGCTCGGGGCCATCAGCTGGTCGGTGGAAATATCGGTCAGCAAACAACCTGCAGCCTCTCAGATTGTGCCATACTACCTTAAAAACAAGGCTTCGATGCTGGCAATGACTGAATATGCCGGCTGGGGGATCGAAGGAATGATCACCGATGCAGTTACCGGAAATCCGGTAGCAGCAACCCTCTATATCGAAGATTTCTTTCCGCTTGGCAACGATCCGGTTGTGGGTGATTACCACAAGTTTCTGCTGCCCGGATTCTATGACCTCCGCGTAGAAGCGAACGGGTATGCCCCTCAGTATCTGAATCAGGTGTTTGTGCCCGAAACCGGTGCTGCGGTACTGGATGTACAGATGAACCCGGCTTCCGGCACATTTGCTACAAGGATTATTGCCTGCCAGATACCCAACAACAATTTCAACGATGAGGGAAACACCCCGGCAGCAACCGGAAGACCCGACAATACACGATACTCTTTGGGCCGTATGGGCTATGCCGTAATCGATATGGGCTCACCGGTAACCGACGGAGAAGGTAACGACTTCATTGTATATGAAAATGACGGCACCCCTGAAGGCTATTTCTTTTATGCCGGCCAGACAATGGACGGTCCATGGGAACTCCTTGGGAATGCCACCGGGAACCATGAATTCGACCTTTCGGTCTCAGGACTCCCGGATGCCCGTTATATAAAAATCAAAGACGATGGCGATGGTCAGTCACAGGTAGCCGATGCCGGATTTGACCTGGACGCTGTTGAAGGGATTGTCCGTACCCCACCGGCTGATTCAACCGGGTTCATCGAAGGCTTTGTGATGTCGGTTGAACTGGGCGAAGCTGTTGCCGGCGCTACAGTAAGCTGCGGAACCTGGACAACCGTTTCTGATGATGCCGGTTATTTTATTATCGAAGCCGACACCGGCAATGTAGAAATCTGTGCGGCTTATCCATTCATGTATATGTATGGCTGTGATTCAGTAACGGTGACCCCCGGAGATACCATCACCAAAGATATTGAGGTAAGGATCATGGAAGGGGTGACTAAACACCCGCACAGCCAGGGCATTGTCAGCGTCTACCCAAACCCAACCTGTGATTTTATTACGATCTGTATTAAAACTGAACTTGGAAGCCGCGAATACCAGTATTCAATGATGAGCCCGCTTGGTAAAGAGGTAAGCAGCGGCGAACTTGAGTACCCGCTGACAACCCTCGATCTGAGGGATCTGAAAAATGGCCTCTACCTCATCCGGTTCTCGGATGGTGAAAGTGCCTGGTCAGAAAAGGTGCTGATCAGGTAAACCGGGTGCCATTGCTGTTGCATTCTGGCATAACCCGCATTTCACTTTACTTACAAGTGAAGGGTCTGCAGGACTGTTCTGCCGGAATGGCTTTTGGAAATTAACCTGGCAGTCTCCTGCAGTGTACATTCCAGCTTTTTATTGTGCCTTAATATTATCATAGGTAAACAGCTTCAATGCACAGAATGAGACAATCGGATGCTCATCGCCGCTTGCATCTGAACAGGTTTGTTATACCGGGCTTCCTTTTTTGGCGTAATTCTATCCTTGGACATAAAGTCAACAGATAATTTGATGTTAAATCGCAGGAAATCATGGTGCAAATCAACTTTAATTGTAAATTCGGGCGGTTTTTGAATTAATTTTGCTTTACACTGATATTAAACTTCTGAAAGCTATTCTGTTACTATAATTCCGTTCCCCATGAAAAAGTTTTTTACCCTAGGCCTGCTGATGACAGTCATGCTGAGTGCATCTGCCGATGAAATTGTAAAGAGTTATACGATTGGCAAACCTCAGGTTCAGCAAAAAGGGCTGCAACAGACCGTTGTTTTTGACCAGGCCTTGCTGACCGGCAAACCCGGCGAACCGGTACTTCCTTATTTCGCTGTCAATCTGCTTCTTCCGCCGGGTCACGAGGCCATTTCGATCCGCTTTGAAGGCTCGGGTGAAACGCTGATTCCCGGGAATTATAATCTGGTTTCAGGCCAGTATTCCCGCCCGCTTTCTGAGCCGGGGATCCCGGTAAATCTGCGAAATGAAGAGGTGTACCGATCTATGGCAGCGTATCCCGACATCCCCACCGGAGCCCTCAGCACACAATATATGAATGGCTATGCTTTCGCCCAGACAGTTTTTACCCCGGTAATCTACATTCCCGGCAAAGGTGAATTGAAGTATTTTGAACAGGTCACCATCCGCATCCAGACCCGTGAAACAGAAAAAGGCAGGGA
>CALMDN010000031.1 GCA_937864935.1 uncultured Bacteroidales bacterium | reverse complement strand
AGGGAGTTCAACATCTATAAGTTCAGAACGATGGTTCAGGATGCTGAGAAGCTGCGATCGCTGCTCGAAGCCCAGAATGAGATGGATGGCCCTGTTTTCAAGATCAAAAAGGATCCGAGAATCACCACTATCGGTAAATTCCTGAGAAAGAGCGGGCTGGATGAAATCCCGCAGTTCTTCAATGTGCTGAAAGGGGATATGTCACTGGTCGGCCCCCGTCCTCCCCTGCCCTCTGAAGTTGCTCAGTATGAACGCTGGCAGCTCCGGAGATTGTCGATGCGACCCGGGATTACCTGTATCTGGCAGATTTCGCCCAACAGAAACAAAATCACCTTTGACGAATGGATGAAACTCGATCTGCAGTATATCGATTCCTGGTCTTTCAAGATGGATATTCTACTTATTCTGAAGACCTTCCAGGCCGTTGCGAAAGGATCCGGGCAATAATTCTGCTGTTTGTCGTGTTAAAAAATGCAAAATCAAGGCAGAATATAATATATCGTCCTGTTCGGGTGTTTATTATGTGAGGTTTGGAATATTGTGCCCGGATCAGGTTACTTTCATCCGGTCAAATGATAAAAAGAAAATTAAAGACTATGTGGATACATATCCGTCAGCGCAGCATGATTCTGGTGCTTGTGATTTTCGCAGCCCTGATTTCTTCCTGTGTTCCGCAAAAAAAGCTTAAATACGTTCAGGATGAAACGACTTCTGAACTGAAACCGGTATATAACCACCTGAGGCCGGTCAAGAAAATCAGGCCTTTCGACAATCTCTACATCAATGTAATGAGTATCGACGAGCAAACTGCCCGTATCTTCAGCAACCAGAATACCAACATCACCGGAGGTATCAACGTGAATCTGCTGAGTTACACCGTGAATGAACGCGGGGCCATCGATTTTCCGTTTATCGGCGACATTTATCTTGCGGGATTAACACTGTCGGAAGCCAAAGCCAAGGTAGAGACGGAGTTGAGTCAGTACCTCAGCAATACTGCCATTACCATGAAGTTTGTCAACAGCAACATCACCGTGCTGGGCGAAGTGAGAAATCAGGGTGAGTTCCCGTTTTTCAAGGAACAGATCAATATATTCCAGGCTCTGGGCTACGCGGGCGGCATCACCGACTATGGCGACAAGAGCAAGATAACCCTGATCAGGGAAAACGACAAGGAGATCAGGTACTACAACATCAACCTGACCGACAAGAAGATTGTGGAAAGTGACCTCTTCTACCTTGAACCCGGAGATGTGGTAATTGTTGAACCGATCAAGACCAAATTCAGAAACCTCAGGACATTCACCTATTCAACCCTGCTGGCAACAGCCACCACACTGGTAACGATTTTGTACTTTTTCAGATAACGCAATGGCAAAGAAATCAGAAGAAATTTTTCAGCAAAAGACCGATTACAAAGAACTGATCTTTAAAATATGGCGATTCAAGGGATGGTTCGTCCTTTCATTGTTTGTTTTTCTGGCAGCAGCCTATCTGTTCAATAAGCTTTCTACTGTTATATACTCCAATCAGACGACACTACTGCTCAAGGAGTCGGAAAGGAACAATTTTCTGACCTCCCAGGACATGATGCAGGGCTTCGGTCTCTTTGGCGGCAATCAGAACATTGAGAATGAATTGGGGGTCATCAGGTCATACACCCTCATCAATGATGCTGTTTCTCAACTCAACCTTGAAACTTCCTTTTATAAGGAAGATTACCTA
>CALMDN010000030.1 GCA_937864935.1 uncultured Bacteroidales bacterium | reverse complement strand
AGCTGAAAAAAGAACATTCGCTGCGAAATGACCTGGAATGGTACCGGCAGCAAGCTCTTGCAAAGCAAATGGAGCCACATTTTGTTTTCAATACACTGAATTCAATCCAATCCTATATTATCAGAAACGACAGACTCTCATCAACGCAATACCTGTCAAAATTTGCAAGGCTGATGAGGATCATTCTTACCAGTTCTCAGAAACAGGCCGTCCCTCTGAGTGATGAGATTTCAGCGATTACTTTGTACCTCGAACTGGAAGCACTCAGATTCCAGCGCAGATTTGATTTTAATATCAACGTAGATAGTTCGGTTGATTCCTCAGCTTGTTTTATCCCGGCATTTCTGATTCAACCTTTTGTAGAAAATGCTATCTGGCACGGGATTATTGGACTCAAAGACGGTGGAAGAATCGACCTCAGCTTTACCAAAAACGGGAATCATATTACCTGTGTTGTTGAAGATAATGGCATTGGCCGGGTAAAATCCGCTGAATCCAGAAAGGCAGAGAAAACCAAAAGAGAATCCTTTGGAATTGCTCTTGTTGAATCAAGGTTGAACCTGCTCAACAATCTCTATGACATTGATATGAAAGTAAAAATCATTGACCTGTACAATGATAATAATCTTCCGGCCGGAACTCGCGTAACAATCGATTTGCCTCTTTTTTCCTGATCATTAAATATTAAGCTTCTCGCCTTCGGATCTGGCAATGATGGCAGCAGCACAGGTGTCCCCAAAAACATTGACGGTAGTCCTGAACATATCCAGCAGCCGATCAACTGCCAGAATCAACCCGATACCTTCCAGGGGAAGTCCAACAGCTGATAAAACAATCGACATCATAACCAGTCCGGCCATCGGAATTCCTGCAGAACCGATAGCAGCCAGCAATGCTGTCAGAACAACAATGGTCTGTTGTCCAGTTGTCAGCTCTATGCCATACGCCTGAGATATAAATATTACTGCTACACATTCATAAAGCGCTGTACCATTCATATTTATGGTTGCTCCAAGTGGTAACGTAAATCCTGAAATCCTGTTCGACACACCATCTTTATTCTCTACTGCATCAATGGTTAATGGGAGTGTTGCACTTGATGAAGAAGTTGAGAATGCTGTCAGTAACGGAACTGTCATATTCCGGATATGTTTCCATGGGTTTAAACGAACTGTTATCCACATGATAAATGGAAGTACAATAACAGAATGAAGAATTAAACCAAGCAACACAGTCACCATATAAAGCCCCAGTCTTGAGAATATCTCTATCAACGACCCCGCGTCACCTGTGAATTGGGCAATCACCTTCGCCATAATAGCAAAAACTCCGAGAGGTGTAAGCTTGATAATAGACATGGTTATCTTCATCATGACATCAAAAACCGAGTTAAAAAAGCCCAGCAATGTTCGCTGACTTTCTTTCCCGGCCAGATTGATGAAAAACCCAAAAGTCATTGCGAAGAAAATGATAGGAAGCATATCACCGGAAGCCATTGATTTAAATATGTTTTCCGGAATAGAATTCAGTAAAATCTGTCCCAGTGATTGATTCACCGCAGGTAATTCACTCATCTTTTCTGCCAGTTTCAGGTCTGTACCTGTTCCCGGGTCTATCAGATTCACCAGCAGGAGCCCCAAAACTATGGCCAGTAAGCTGGTGGTCAAATAGAATGTGATTGTCTTGAACCCAAGCCTTCCCATGCTTTCTGTGCTGCCAATACCACCGACACCTGATACAATAGAACTGAATACCAAGGGAATAATAATCATTTTCAATAACGATAAAAAAATTGTACCAATCCAGCTTATGTAGCCGACATAATCCTTTAGGTAAATGGCAAACAGCACGCCTGCGATCAAAGCAATCAGTATCTGCCAGTGTAACTCAATTTTCTTCATAACTGCAGTATTTCCGGTTCAATCTACAATCTTTTTAAATAGAAATTCCTGAACTAACTGCAAACATACGAATCACCTTCCTGATTTGGATATTTAGTTTGTTTTATATTTATTTTTGAGACTTGTCTGAGTTTGAACAATATGAAAAAAAACATCCAGCTGGTTTTGTTCCTTCTTCTTCTGACCGGGCTTGCCCAAAGCCAACATCAGAATATTCTTATTGGTAACCAACGTGACCCCAATGAGCCTGCAATTGTAATCAATCCTCTCAATCCTGATCATATGATGGTAGGGGCCAATCTTGATAACTTCTATTTTTCAGAAGATGGTGGTTATTCCTGGAGCGACAACCGCCTTGCTTCTGCCACGCTCGGGGTGTGGGGTGATCCTTGCATGCTGGTTGACACTGCAGGACATTATTATTATTTTCATTTATCAAATCCACCTGGTCCGGCCTGGATTGATCGTATTGTTTGTCAGAAATCAGCAGACAATGGAGTTAACTGGACACAGGGCGCTGGTATTGGCCTGAACGGAAGCAAGGAGCAGGATAAAGAATGGGCGGTGTTTGATAAGCTGACCGGAAATATTTATGTTACCTGGACACAGTTTGATAGTTACGGAAGTACAGAGCCTTCTGACTCTTCGAATATTCTTTTTTCATCATCTTCCGATCTCGGAGCAACCTGGAGTGCTCCGGTCAGAATCAATTATACTGCAGGTGATTGCCTCGATAATGACAATACTGTTGAAGGTGCAGTGCCTGCCACCGGACCTGACGGACAGATCTTTGTTGCCTGGGCAGGTCCACTCGGTATTTTGTTCGACAAGTCAACCGATGGAGGCCTTACCTGGCTTGAGAACGATATTTTTGTTGCTGAAATGCCCGGGGGTTGGGCATATTCTATTCCCGGGATATCAAGGGCCAATGGATTACCTGTTACTGTTTGCGACCTGAGCGATGGTCCTGGCAGAGGGACTATTTATATCAACTGGTCTGATCAACGCAACGGCAGCATTGATACGGATATCTGGATGGTTAAATCAGTTGACGAAGGGGAAACCTGGTCAGTGCCGGTTCGGGTTAACAACGACCCGCCCGGAAGACAGCAGTTTTTTACCTGGATGACCATCGATCAGGAAACCGGGAAGTTGTGGTTTGTTTTTTACGACAGACGAAACCATGAGGATATCTCCACGGATGTTTATCTTGCTGTTTCCGAGGATGGTGGTGAAACCTTTACCAACTTTAGAATCAGTGAAAGCCCGTTCTTCCCGGATGATGGGATTTTTTTCGGCGATTACACCAATGTATCTGCAGTGAATGATGTTGTAAGGCCTGTCTGGACAAGGCTGCACGATAATCAGCTCAGCCTGTACACGGCGATTGTCGATCCGCTGATAACTGCAGTACCGGCAAACGAAGTTTTTCATGACAAAGATTTCGGGTCCTATCCGAACCCATTCAGTGGTGAACTGACGATTTCCTTTAAACTGAACTCAGATGCTGTCGTGAACCTGTCACTTTTCAACAGCAAAGGTCAATGCATTGAAAGGATCATTGATTCAGAGAAACTTGATCAGGGAAGATATGTTGAAACTTTTGATGCTTCTTCCGGTAAACTGCCTCCCGGAGTTTATTATTTCAGCCTCGCATCAGAAAACCTCCGCTTATTGCGAAAGGTCGTATTGATACCGTGATTTGGGTCCTGCTTTGCAGATCAACATATTGGAATTTATTTTTTTGTATTTTCGCAGGCTATTATTCCGGGCAGTTTTACCAATCACTGATAAATGGACGAACAATTTCGGATGATTCTTACTGGTGTCAGGGAATTATCCCTGAAAGTAGGAGTCAGAAATCTGACACTGAAAAATATCTGTAAACACCTTCACATCACCCGTGAAGAGCTGGGTAAGTATATCTCAAGCGAAAATGATCTTGTTGAAAAAGTTCTTGAATTTGAACGTGAGTCTTTTAAATCCATTTTTGACGAGAATAATTTTGAGGATGTTAATGCCATTGACATATTGCTGATTGTTAGCCAGGAAATGAACGGACGTTTTCGTGACCTGACGCCCTCTGTAACCTTTGATCTGAAAACCCTGTATCCGGAAATCTACCAGCGTCATTTTGAACTTCGGATTGATTTTATATTCAACAAGATTAAGATAAATATTGAAAAAGGAATCAGACAGGGGATGTACAGGCAGGATATCAGTATTGAATTGCTTGCCCGCTTATACATCAGCCGTCTGATCGATCTCCACAATCCAGTTTTCTTTCCACCGGATAAATTTTCCTTCCCCATGTTGTTTGAAGTAATGTTCGAAAATTTTATCCGAGGGATTGCCAATGATGAAGGACTTTCCTATTTTAAAATGCGCAAAAAGTCATTCCGTTTCTGTTAAACACATTCTGCTTTCCCTTGTTTTTCTTGATAGGTACATTCCGCTAACGCGGATAAGTTTCTGATTATGGTAGGTCAGCTGAATAATTTCTGGAATCAACTTCCTGAAGGAGCCTTTGCTCTGGCACCTATGGAAGATGTAACAGATACTGTTTTCCGGGAGTTGATTCTGTCGGTCTCTCACCCCGCTAAACTCAAATTGCTGTTTACCGAGTTTACATCAACTGACGGGCTTTGTCATGCAGAGGGATACAAGGCTGTTGTTCACCGCCTAAAAGTGAATCAGTCGGAAAGGGACCTGATCAGGGAGCGTAATGTGAAGCTGATAGTACAGATATGGGGCAATGATCCTGAAAAATTTTTTCGGGCTTCGAAAGCAATCGCTGATGACTTTCAGTTTGATGGAATCGATATCAACATGGGTTGTCCGGTGAATAAGGTTATCGCAGAATTCGTGTTCTGCCCTCATTGGTCAGCCTTCACTTGCAAAGGAAATTATTCAGGCAACCATTGAAGGATCTGGCATGCCTGTGAGTGTGAAAACCCGAACCGGACTTAAGGAACACCAGACCGAGAACTGGATCGGAACCTTGCTGGAATCGGGTGTTTCAGCAATTACCCTCCACGCCCGAACTCAGAAAATGATGTCGTTGTTTCCGGCTGATTGGGAACAAATAAAGATAGCAGCATCGGCGGTTAAAAGCTTAAAACCCGAAGTTAAGCTGATAGGAAATGGTGACATTCTTTCTTACAGACAGGGAATGGAGCTTGGCGAAGCTTGCGGTGCCAACGGCGTTATGGTAGGTCGCGGAATTTTTACAAATCCATGGTTTTTTGCAGAGGAGGATGTTGAAAGAGGAGTTGCTGAAAAGCTCAGAATGCTCACGAACCATATAGCTTTATTCCACAATACCTGGGGAAACACCAGAAACTTCAGCATTCTGAAACGTTTTTTCAAGATTTACATTCATGGCTTTCAGGGTGCTGTTGCTTTAAGGGCAAAGCTGATGCAAACCCAACATGCAGAAGAGGCACTACCTGAAATTGAAGCTTTTAAACTCAGTCTCCCTAATGCAGACTAACTTTCATACTTGGGCAGCAGAGAAAATCATTCATACTTAATGGCATTTACCGGATTCGCCATTGAAGCCCTGAGTGCATGAAAACTGACAGAAAGAATGGTGACAACCAGAGAAATAAAACCTGCCAGTACATAAGTCAGCCAGGTTATATTGGTGTGATAGGCAAAATTATCCAGCCAATCGTTGAGGAAAATATGTGCAACCGGAATGGCTATTGCGCAGGCAATCAACGCGAGAATGACGGATTCTCTGACCAGCATATACAGTATTGCATTTACCGATGATCCAAGCACCTTGCGAATCCCAATTTCTTTCGATCGCTGCGACGCCAGAAACGATGAGAGGCCCAGCAACCCGAGTAAAGCAATCAAGATGGACATTCCTGCGAAGGTTGCAAATACCGTTCCCAGTTTGGATTCTGACTGATATTTACTTCCTAAATCCTCTTCGAGAAAGTAATAATCAAAGGGCATGTTGGCCTTGGCTTCATTCCATTTGTTTTTAATAAAATCAATGGTGCCATTGTCGTAACCGGGTCTGAGTCTTATGGTCAGAATCTCTGTCGGAAACTCAGAAATGAACAGGATCATTGGTTCCACTTTATTGTGAAGTGAAGTAAAATTGAAATCCTTAACAACCCCGATTACTTTCATCATTCTTCCACCAGAACCATCCAGTTCAAAGCCGATATGGATTTTTTTTCCAAGAGCATTTTTGCCCCATCCCAGAGCTCTTACGGTTGATTCATTGACAATCACCGCTTCCCGCTCATCGGTTCCCATTTCCTTGCTGAAATTCCTTCCTTCCAGGAACTTCAGTTTGAGTAAATCAGGGAAATCATAGTCACAGGGGATAAGATTCAGGGCATATTCCTGCATTTTGGTCTCTTTTTCGCATCGCATCACGATGATGTTATTTCTGCCTCCGGGAATTCCGTTAGACATACTGGTTGCCTCAATGGAAGGGTTGCTTAGCAATTCTTCTTTGAATTCGTCTGTCTTTTTTCTGAACGTGGTATCCTGTACTTCGATAACCATGAGATTTT